>CAYXEY010000258.1:0-7467 GCA_964464105.1 uncultured Planctomycetaceae bacterium | reverse complement strand
TAAGCACCTGCATCAGCGTATTCTTCTCGACGGACGCGGTCTCCGCGCCATCAACAAAGGTGAATCCAAGACTGAGAATCGGCTCGCCACCCAGGATGACGGCGACTCGATTCTTGGCAATCAGCTTGAATGGAACAAAAAATCGATCATTGAATATTTCAATGACTTGCTCCCAGTCGGTTCGCTGTTTGCCGGCCTCTTCCTCGATTTCACGCCTTCGCTTCTCGGCCGCTTGATACCTCTGAAGCAGGTCTAGATACAGATCCTTCTTTGCCGCGATGTACGCCTTCCATAGGTCTTCCTTCAAAGCATCGAGGTTTGCCAAGCCAGGCAGCAACTGCTCGTTGTTTGTGAGATAGGCATAGAAGTCGCGCGTCTGGGCGTTCCTCATCAGCAACTTTTCGAGTTCGGAAAATTTCTTGCGTAGCAACTCATCCTTGCTTATTGCTTCCTTCTCTCTGGAGATCAGTTCCTCTAGCTGCTTCTGGTTGGTTATTTCTATAGATTCAGCGGCATTGAGACGAACAGTGTGCTTTGCATTGAAGAAGCCATTGTCAGCTAGATTCTTGGCGATTTGCGCGGCGTTGTAGTAGTCAAATGTGCCTTTCTTGAAATACGTTGATTTGGCAATCAGCTCGTTGTATTTCTCGACGTATTCCTTGATCGCAGTCTTGGCGTCCTTCGTATTGAGCGCCGTCAGGACCTTGTCGTCGAAAATGATGTCGTAGGACACGCTGGCGTACGGCCCAGGCTCCTGGCTTTCAATCTCGTCCCTAATTCGAATGAGCGCGCGGTAAAACTCGGAGTCGCTCTTGGTAAAAGCCGTAGAGATTTCTCTTTCAAGATCTTTCTTGGAATGCGACTGCTCGGCGAGCGCCTTCAGAAACGCGTCTTTCGCCTTGTCGATTTCAATGTGAAGCGCCTCATACTCCTTGCGCAACCTGGCATCAATGAGAAGGGTTGACGTCTTCTCGGTGTGCCCGAGCACTTCGTCATAGGGTGCGACGGTAAGCACGTCGCCCTTTCCTACGGCGTTTCCCTTCTCGTCGGAGATGTTTCGAACAGACTTCCTTGTCGGGAAGACTACGTCTTTCGATGGAACACCGTCCGAGATGTCCTTGAAGGTATGCGCCAATGAGGACTTCATAGCGCCGTTCGGAGCATAGATGGCATAAACTCTGTGTTGCGCAAAGTCGAGGCTTGTCTTCAGCGCCTTGATGCCGTAGCAGTATTCGAGGTCGATTTGCAGTTTGTTCATTTGCCTGTCTTTATCCCACTGCCTTGGTGCGTCTCCCCGCAAAGTCCGCGAAAAACTCCGATGCCGGCTGAACACCCGACACCAGCAACCGATCGCGCGCCCGAGTGCAGGCCACGTAGAACAGATTGCGCTCGGTCTCGTGAACTTCGTCGAGTTCGGATTCGTCGGCGACGGTTTCGATGCGTTCCTGCAAGGGCAACACGTCGTCATCGCAGGCCATGACGACGACGGCTTTGTATTCGAGCCCCTTGGCAAGGTGCATGGTCCCGATGGCGATGCGGCCCTGCGGCTGTTCGAGCCGCTCGGAGAGTTCGAGCTGCGTGTGTCCGGCGGCCTTCACGGCGGCACGTGCTCTGGCGAGCTGATTGTTCGACCGGACGAAGATGCCGATTTCGGCGGGGGCGATCCCACCGGCCACCGTCGCCTTGATCCAGTCGGCGACGCCCTTCGATTCTTCGTCAGCGTTGGCGAAGGTCTGGATTTCCGGATCGGGGCCGTTGAACACGGACACGGTGCCGCGTCGGTCCTGCTCATTCTGGTCCACGTCGAGCACGATCTTGGGCAGAAGCCGGTCGGCGGCCTGCCTGATCTGGTGTGAGGTTCGATAGTTGACCTTGAGCGTGCGGGAGCGCCCGCGAATATCGACGCCGAGCGCCTTCCATGAGAACGGCTCCTGGAAGATGCGCTGGCCGAGGTCGCCCGCGAAGAACAGCGCATCGGGGCCGCCGGGTGTGATGGCTGCGAGCATCCGTAGTTCCGGCACGCCCAGGTCCTGCGCCTCGTCAATCACCGCGTGGGTGAAGGGCTTGGCATCTCGTTGGCCGAAGTGCTCTGTGACCTTGCCGAAGATGGAAGGCCAGGTCAGAAGCCCCTGCGCCTCGATGATCTGCCGCGCCCGTACGAAGACCGGCCAGAGCTTTTCCCGCTGTTTGACGCCGAGGCGGGCCTTGCGGCCGAGACGCGGAACCTCCTGATAGGCGCCCAGGCTCGCCAGTTGCCAAGCATCGACGACGTTGAGCCATTCCGAGGCGAGAAATCGTGGCGTGAAACCGGTCAGCGATGCTTCGGCCGCTGCAGCCTTGAGTGCTCCGCGGATCTGGTCCTCCGTTGCGGCTCTCGGGTGGTGGCCGAAGGCCAGCGTGAAGAGCTCATGTGCGACGCCCTTGAACGGCAGGACGGTCACGCGCGGGACGATGCGCTGGTCCTCGCCCGTGAGGATGCGCAGCTTGCCTTCGAGCGCATTGGCGAGCGGCAAGGAGAAGGTCGTCAGCAGCAGCCGCGCCTGGGGCTCGCGTTTCAGGATGTTCGCGGCGCGATGCAGGGCCACGACGGTCTTGCCGGTGCCGGCGGAGCCGGAGACCCGCGCCGGGCCGCTGAACGACTGCTCGACCACCTGCCGCTGCGAGGGATGCAGGAACACCGTCCACCGATCCCACGGAAAATCGAGCGCCCGCTTGAGTTCGTCCACGTCTTCCATGACGCGGAAGCGGCGTTGCGCATCGGGGTGCTCGAAGGGGCTGGCGCCTGCGGGCGCAGGGGCCGCCGGAGACTGCGGCTTGGCGCCGACCGCCAGATCGAGCAATGCCTCCGCCGCTTCGCGCGGCAAGTGCTCGGCGATGTCGAAGAGGGTGTCCTCGGTCGCGGACTTGGCATCGTCGATCCAGTCCGTCGGCACGCCGTAGGACAGCAGTTCCTCGTCGGAGATGCCGGGAAACAGTGGCTCTTTGACCGGCAGTGCCTTCTTTATCGGCTCGGCGACCTCCACGGGCTTGTGGATGATGATTTCCTGGACGCGCTCGCGCACTTCCACAATCTGCGCTGCGCCCGTGGAAGGGTGCGTCTCGATGCGGCGGCGCTCAGCCCAGGCATAGGCGTCGTCGTGGTGAGCGACATAGCAAATCAGGAAACTGTCTTTGGTCTTGTGGACGATCAGGCGGATGTCGCTGCTCACCCGCATGGACCAGAAGTTCGGGTCTTTGGACTTGTCGATGCGGTGGAACTGCAACCCCGGTGCAGCAGGGTTCATCTGCAGGTCGAAGACAGTTTCCTTCACCGCCTTCTGCTCCTGGGCAGACAGGCGGCTCAACGCGGACTGGAAGCTGTCGGCGATGCAGAAACGCATGGCTACACCGCAAATACCTTCATCACCTCGTCGCCGAAGTGGTTGATGACCTTCACGGCGAAGCGGCCGGTCTCCGGGCGTGGGAACGGGCGGGACTTGTCGCGGTAGAGGGTTGCCCAAGCGTCCTCGTCGATTTCGGCCTTCAACGCCGTCTTGAGTGATTTGTACGGATCGTTGGCGCCAAAGAAATAGGCGTGCCGGACGAAGAAGCTCTCCTCGTTGTAGTCGGTGTCGATGAACCACGCGGCAATGTCGTCCTTGCCGCTGGCGCGGACTTCGCCAGTTTTGGGGTCGAACACATCGACGCCCAGCACTTCGACGATGATCTCGCCGTCCTTGTCGAAGTCCCACTTGATGTCCGGCTCGCCGAACACGACGAAGAGATTGCCTGCGCCGGTGTTCTTGAGTTCGTCGGACATGTGCAGCTCGGGATTCATCTTCGCCTTGAGGATGGGCAAAGGCCCCAGCTTGTTGAGTTCGGAGGTGTGTGCCTCGAAATTGAAGCCGCAAGCAATTAGCGCGTCGAACCGAGCGTCGAGCGCCTCGCGCGCGGCGGCGGTCAGGTCGGCGCGGCTCACGGTGCCGAACTCCGGGCCGATGAAGATGGCGGCGCGCTTCTCGGTCTCGCCTTCCATGAATCTTCCCTCGGCGGCCACCCAAGTGCCGGGCCAACCGCTGATGGCGGTGAAGGTGATGCGGTCGGATTTCTTTGCCTGCTGAACACCCGAAGTCTTCAGGTGCTCCAGGATCATGGTGGTGAAGTCGTTGAGTTCTTCCGTGCCTTTGGGCAGCGTCCTCTTGCGCTTGCCCTCGGCGGCGTCGCGTTCGTCAATCACCTCGCCTTCGCTGGAAGGCACGATGCGGTGGGGCGAAAGGCTCTCGACCGTGAACGGCCCGGCGACGCGAATGCGTGACTTGTCCTCATAAGGTCGGTCGTAAAGCAGCTCGACATCCGCCTTCTTCGCAATCGATTCGTCAATCTTCTTCTGTCGCGCGATGCGCTGCTCCCACCATTGGGCATGCGCCTTCGTCGCCTTGTCCGGCCAAGAGGCTTCAGCTTCGCGCGGAATTTCCCATTCTTCCCACTTCTTGGCGAGCGCAGCGTTCAGGTCGCGGCGCAGAGGTTCCAGCTTCGCCTGGAACTCCTCCCAGATAACGTCCATCTCAGTGTTGTTGGCAATCGAGCTAAGCATGATGTGGGGCACACGGTCGTATACGAATCCCTGCCGGATGTCGCCATGGGTTGCGGCACTGATGGGAGGCCGCCCGGTCAGCTCGCCTTCCTTGAAGCGCCCTTCACTGCTGTCAACGAGCAGATAGTATGGATACTTCGCACCCATCGCCCGCGCACGGGCAAGCGCCAATGCGACGCGCGATGTGTCAATGGTGATCCAGCGGCGACCCCATTCCTCGGCGACGGTCGCGGTTGTGCCTGAGCCGCAAGTCGGGTCGAGCACCAAATCGCCGGGGTCCGTGACCATAAGCAGACATCTCGCGACTACGTTGCGGGCGGTCTGAACTACGTAAATCTTCTGCACGGAGAACGTGCTTTCGAGAGTGTCCAACCAAATGTTGTTTATTGACACGATGGGAAAATCGTCGACGTACCTCTTGTAAGTCAGAGTATTGCCTACGCCGAGGAGTCTGCCCGCCTTGGCAAGCTTCGCCATCCCGTTTCTGGATGGCTTCCAATGATTGGCTGCCGATGGAGCGTATGCCTTCCCCTCGTGGTTGAACGGCTGAGAGCCAACTTCGGACGCTCCTTGGGAAGTCAAGTTTGCTGTTCGGAACCTTCGGGAGTCCTTCGGAAGTTCTTCATCAGGCTTGATACGCCTCCAAGAACAATCCGCTAGCTCAACAGCATTGTATGAAGCATCAGAAATCTCTACGCCGAGCCTCTGGTAGAGCGGCCTCCACTTTGCCCTTTCTTTGTTGCGGGCGTACCAAAGGATGTGATCGTAGATCCCCGCTACAAACTTGCTGGCCTGTCCGCTTGTCTTACGAAACACAACATCTGAAACGAAGTTGTCTTCGCCAAATACCTCGTCCATCAGAGCGCGAACGCGATGCACATTCTCGTCCCCGATCTGCACAAAGATGCTGCCGCTCTCGGTCAGTAAGTCCCGCATCGCGGTGAGACGGTCACGCAGGTAAGTCAGATACGAATGAATACCGTCCTTCCACGTATCGCGGAACGCGCGCACCTGTTCCGGTTCGCGCGAAATCTCTTCGATCTTCCCGTCCTTCACGTCGCGGGAGCGCGTTGACACCTGCCAGTTGGAATTGAATTTGATCCCATACGGCGGATCGAAGTAGATGCACTGCACCTGCCCGCGCAGTCCCTCGCGCTCGGCAAGACTCGCCATCACCTGCAAGCTGTCGCCGAGAATGAATCGGTTCGACCAGTTCTGGTCGTGGGCATAGAACTCGGTCCTGGCTTCCGGATCGATGCCATTGAAGTCCTCGAAGAGATCGAACATCCCGCCAGCGGCGGATTTGCGCGCGTCCTTCGTGCGGCGCGCGAGGTCATCGATGATGGCCTTGGGGTGAATCTTCTCCTGGATGTAGAGCGGTGGCGCGGTGACGACGAGATCTGACCAGTCCTGGCTGTCCTTGCCACGCCAGACGAGCTCTGCGTCCGAGATATCGACGTAGCCGTTGGCAGCGGCCTCCTTGATCTGCTCGGGGCTCAGGTGAACGCGCGTGCCCTTCCACACCAGTTGCGGGTCGAGGTCTTTGTCGCGCGGGCGCTCCATTCCTTCCGGCAGGGGATGGCGTCGCGGGTACACGACGGGCTCGAAGGGTTGCAGCTCCTCCGCCCGCTGGGCCGCGGACTGCAGTTCGGCGGTCGGGATGTTCCTGCGCTTCGCCTCCTTGTGCGTCAGCGTTTCGACCTGCTTTGGCGCGCCGCCCGCCTTCTTTCTGCCCTTGCTCATTCGCCACTCACCTCTACTGCGCGGTCAATCAAGGCCGAGAACTCCTTTTGCATCTCGAATACATCCGTGAACTCCTCGAATGCCCAGCGCCCATAGGCGCCGAGATTGTTGACGCCCCTGATCCATTGCTGGCGCATGGTCTCGGATTTCAGCTTCACGTTTTCCTGCCGGTAACCCTTCACCTCGACAATCAGGTGCAGCGGGTCTTCCGGCCCCCGCCCGTCGTCGATGTTCACGATGAAGTCCGGCACGTAGAGCCGCGCGGTTGAGCCATCCTTGTAGGGGACCTCAAGGCCGAGGCCCTGATTCTTGACGTAGGAGAGCACGCGCGGATGCGCCTCGGCGGCGCGAGCGAACTCGGCTTCCCAACCGCTGTCGGTCACGACGTAGTTGATGTGGCACTTCGCCGGGTCGGTTTCATACAGGTCCTTGCTCGTCATGAAACCCACATGGCGCGTCGAACCTTTCGGGTTGTACGGGTCGAGCACGGCGCGGATGCGGCTTTCATCACCGATGGCGGCCGCGATGCTGTGGTAAATGCGCTCGGCGGCCTGCGCGGCCACTTCCCTGATCTGCAGCATCCACGGGCCAGTGCCACCCTTGCATTCAAGATAGCCTTCATCGATCCAGCGCCGGACGATGCGCTGGATCTGGTAGAAGAGATGCAGCTTGGGTTCGCCGTCGGCATCCCTGAAGTGGGTGTAGAGAAGATACTTGGCCAGCTCGAAAGATACGGTGCTGGGCCGCATGTCCTTCATGTCGGCGACCTTGAGCATGACGCCCACACCGACGATGCCTTCGAGCAAGGTCTCCCCCGGCCCGGTCATGTGGGGCGTGAGGACGAGCTTCGAGTTGTCGCTGAAACTGGCCTGGAGCTTTTCTTCCGGCAGGTCGATCCGGTAGCCGACGACTCTGGGGAAGGTCATTTCGAGCGCCGCACGGTCGCGCTGGGCCGCCACGCGCGTCATCTTCTTCGGTGGCTTCACGGGTGCGACTTGCGGCTTGGCCGTGAAGTCGAACGGAATGCCCATGATGTCGGCGTACTCGACGTTGAACAGCCCTTCGCTGTTCAGGTCGTAGGAATAGCGGCGCAGGCCGCGGCCGACCACCTGTTCGCATAGCAGCTGGGTGCCGAAGGCGCGCACGCCGAG
>CAYXEY010000257.1:0-7474 GCA_964464105.1 uncultured Planctomycetaceae bacterium | reverse complement strand
GGTCATCACCATCCCAGACCAGCACCGTGGATCCATCCAACAGGATGAGTTCATCGCCGCCGGACGAATCCAGGGTGAGCTGGCACCACCAATGGTTGCCCGTGCTCGTCATGTCGATCTGGTTAAACCAGTACACCGTGCCCTGGCCGGGAATGACATCTGTCGATTCGAGGACATTCACGCCGTTGAAAATGACGTGCACATCCAGACCCTGGGCGTCGCCGTCGTCGACCACGATGATGTAATCCCCGGCTTCATTAACGCGGAAATTGGCGCCAGAGGTGGACTCCGAAATCACAATACTCGAAATCGGCACGCCGTCGATCGTGCCGCCTTCGCGGAAGAGCATCGAGGCGCCGTGAAACAGGGCGATGTCAGTGGCCGCATTGGTCCCGATGTCTGCGAGAAACCACGGCATGCCGGCTCCGTCGACGTGGGGCTGGTGAAGCGAATTCACAACTTCGCCGTTGAGCGTGTCCACCCCCGCTTGCAGGAACTTCGCGCCGTTTTTCGCCAGGATGTCCTGCAACGGAGTCGGTTGCGAAGCGGACACGAAGACGGAATCGCCGGCCTCGTTCAGGTCATTGACACCGTCCATGGCGCCAAAGGTGCGCCCGGCTGCATTGGGTACCGCGTCTCCCTCGCGCGACTGAAGCGTTAGAACAAAGGGCTTAAGCGTGGCCTTGTAGAAAGTCTCGTCGTTGGCGCCGGCAATCGTGTCTACGCCGAGATAGATCTGTCCGCCGTTGGTGAGCGTCACCTGATCCAAGAACTGAACGCCGTCAGTCATCCCTGGCGGGACCTGTTGCTCGATGAGGCGCACTTTGAACTGCGCCGCGGATGCGGTCGCACAAGAAACTGCGACGATGCAGACACCAGTCAAATGGGCGATTCTGAATTGGCCTCCTCGGAAGCGAGGACATGAAAACATGACTGCTCCTTTCATCCAGATGGCGACGCGATGTCCGCCGGCGCCGCATCGGGCGCGTTCGAACATGCCGGCTCGCCACCTTCACCGCCGCCGAATTCAGGCGGAGTTGACGAATGCCCATATGTTAACGTTATTCGCGCCGCGGTTCGATAAACGAAATGAGAAAAATGACGATTCTAAATCGACAAGGCGCGGCCGAATCAATCGCTTTAATCGCCCAGGATGGTCTCTTTGACGACTTCTTCGATTGTCGTGATGCCGTCGTAGATGGCGAGCAGACCGCCTTCGCGAAGGGTGCGCATGCCGGCCCGGCGCGAGGCATCGGCCAGAATGCCGGTCGAGGCGTGCTTCATGACGAGATCTCGAATCTCGTCGTTGAACAGCATGATCTCGTATAGACCCATTCGTCCACGATACCCCGTGCCATTGCAGTTGTCGCAGCCGGCGCCGTAATAGAACTGACGGCCTTCGACGTCCTCGGATTTGAGCTGCAACTCCATCAACATCTCTTCAGTCGGCGTGAACGGGGTCTTGCACTTCTTGCAGATGCGCCGCACGAGACGCTGGGCAATGACCGCCTCGAATGTCGCGGTGATCAGGAATGGTTCGACGCCCAGATCGAGAAGTCGGGCGACGGCCGACGGCGCGTCGTTGGTGTGCAGTGTGCTGAACACCAAGTGACCGGTGAGCGACGCCTGAATGGCGATCTGCGCGGTTTCAAGGTCGCGAATTTCTCCGACCAGAATGATGTCCGGGTCCTGTCGCAGGAAGCTGCGCAAGCAGCGTGCAAAAGTGAATCCGTACTCGGGATTGACCTGGCATTGGATGATGCCGTCGATGTCATACTCAACCGGATCCTCGGCGGTGAGTATCTTCACGTCCACGGTGTTGAGCGTGTTCAGCGCGGCGTACAGCGTGGTGGTCTTTCCGGAGCCGGTCGGGCCGGTGTTGATGACAATTCCATGCGGTCGATCGATGACCTGCTTGAAGACTCGCATGTCGTCGTCGCGCAGGCCGAGCTTGTCAATGTCGAGACTGACGTTGCCTCTGTCGAGTACGCGAAGCACGACCGATTCGCCGAACATGGTCGGCAAAACGGCGACGCGAAGGTCGATGGGGTTGTTGCCGACGGTCAGGCTAATTCGTCCGTCCTGGGGCAGACGGCGCTCGGCGATGTCCAGCTTGGACATGACCTTGATGCGGCTGGCGATCGCCATGGCCAGCACGCGCGGCGGCGGCACCATGTCGTAAAGCACGCCGTCAATTCGATATCGGAGTTTGTATTCGTCCTCGAATGGTTCGAAGTGAATATCGCTGGCGTGGTCGCGAATGGCGGTCAGCAGCACAAGGTTGAGCAGCCTCTTGACCGGGGCCAGCTCGGTCAACTCCTTCATCTCGTCGAGATCGATCGACTCGCCGCGGCCTTCAAACTTGGCCAGGTCTTCATCGTTGGCGATGTCATTGATGAGGTCGTTGATCGATTCGCCGCTGCCCTCCGGGTAGTACCGCGCAAGGGCCGTCGTAATGTGCTCTTCGGTCGCGATCATCGGCTTGACGTTGAAACCCAGCAGCTTGCGCAGATCGTCCGTGGCCTGGAAATTGTCCGGGCTGGCCATGACCACGCTGAGGGTGTTTGATGCGGTGTCGAACTCAACCGGGATGATCCGGTATGTGTTGGCCATCTGGTTGGGGACGAGCTTGATGACCTCATCGCGGATGTCAATGTGGTCGAGGGCGACCGGATCCATGCCGATCTGGGCGGCAAGCGCGAACTGCAGGTCGGAATCGTCGATGTAGCCGAGATCGATGAGGATCTGGCCAATGGGACCGCGTTTGGCCTTCTGAACAGCGAGGCCCTCGTGGACCTTGGCGCGGTCCAGCTTGCCCATTTTGATCAGAATGCGGCCCAGCGGCCGGCCCTTGTAGTGGCCGCCGCCCGGCGCGGAAGGTGTCGGTGCGACTGCGGACATGACGACTCCCGTCTCCAACCAGCCCGAATGCGGGCCGGATTACTTGTCCTTTTCCTTATCCTTGTCTTTTTCCTTGTCGGCCTGCTCCTCCGTGGGCGGACCGCCGATCGACGTAATCGCATCGCCGGCTTCGTGCAGCTTGCCGATCTTCTCGAGCTTCTCCTGCAGGTCGCCGGGATGGCGGGCCTTGTCGAGCATTTCGTCGGCGGCCACCTGGCCGGACTCATAAAGACGCCACAGGTGCTCGTCGAGCAACTGCATGCCGTACTTCTTACCGGTCTGAATGGCCGAGTCGATGCGGAAGGTCTTGTTTTCGCGAATCAGGTTGGCGATCGCGGGCGTAACCACGAGAAACTCATAGGCGGCACACATGCCCGATGGCAAGCGCGGCATGAGGCACTGCGACAGAATCGCGATCAGAGTGGTTGAAAGCTGAACGCGAATCTGCTCCTGCTGCTCATGCGGGAAGGCGTCGATGATGCGATTGACGGTTCCCTGGCAACCGGTGGTGTGCAGGGTGGAGTAAACCAAGTGGCCGGTTTCGGCGGCCATGATCGCGCCCTGAATCGTCTCAAGGTCGCGCATTTCACCGACCAGAATGACGTCCGGGTCGCTTCGTAGCACGCGGCGCAAAGCCTCGGCGAAGCTGGGCACGTCGTTGCCCACTTCGCGCTGGTTGATGAGGCTCTTCTTGTGAATGTGGTAGTACTCGATCGGGTCTTCGATGGTCACGATATGCCGGTCGATTTCGTTGTTGATGTAATTCAACATCGATGCCAGCGTGGTGGTCTTGCCCGAACCGGTCGGGCCGGTCACGAGGAACAGACCGCGCGGCCTTCGGCACAAGGCGCGAATGATCTTGGGAAGACCGATGTCGTCGAACGAAAGGAAGCGACTGGGAATGAGTCGCAGCACGATCGAGATGTTGCCCTTCTGGCGAAACACCGAGACGCGAAATCGACCGGCATCGCCGAAGGCGAAGCCAAAGTCGGTGCCACCTTCCTCCTGCAGCTCCTGTTGATTGCGATCCGGCGTGATGGACTTCATCAGCGCCACGCAGTCTTCCGGCTCCAGCACTTTGGTCTCAAGTTGGCGCAGCCGGCCGTGCAGCCGAAGCACCGGCGGGCGCCCGACGGAAATGTGAATGTCGGAGGCCCCGCGCTTGATGCAGGTCTCAAGAAGTCGATCGATGTGAATCGTGGCCATGGCGTATCCTGAAACTCGATGGTTTTCAGCGGCTGAAGATCAGCCGCAAATCGAGCGACATCTTACCCTCATGTTGGAAGATCGACGCGGCGAAGCGGGCCTGGTCGCCGTAGGCAAATTCGAACTCGGTCCCACCCTCCTGGGTCAGGGCTGCCAAATGCGACCCCGGCGTGATCGTACGGATCATCGTTTCCACGTCGGCGGCGTCCAGTCGCTGGTCAGACAAATCGCGAACGGCCCCGTCGATCCAGGCGCGCGGCGGCTGCCCGGCATATAGATACATGTCCTCCGCCTTGCGCTCGATGCAGAGGGACAACAATCGATCGATCTGGATCGTTACCATCGTCGTCAATCTCAATGGGCCGCAGCCGCCGACTCCTGGGCCATCTCGGCCTGGGCAATCTTGGCGACCTCGTCCAGGGTGGTCATTCCCATGAGAATCTTGCGCTGCCCGTCTTGCAGCAGCGAGAACATACCGCTTGCCTTTGCGGCCTTGCGAATCTGCGAGATCGGCGCGAGGTTGAAGGCCAATTCGCGCAGCTCGCTGTTCATAATCATCATCTCGAACAGGCCCTTGCGCCCTCGGAATCCAGTGTTATTGCAGGCCGAGCAGCCCTTGCCCTTGTAGAACTTCGCGCCCGACAACTGCTCCGGACGGAAATCGCAAAGCCGCAACAACTTGGGATCCGGACTGTCATCAACTTCCTTGCACTCTTTGCAGATGATGCGCACGAGTCGCTGGGCCATGATCGCCTGGATGCTGCTGGCCACCAGGAACGGCTTGATGCCCATGTCGATCAAGCGGGTGATCGCGCTGGGCGCATCGTTGGTGTGCAACGTGCTGAACACAAGGTGTCCGGTCAGCGCCGCTTGAATCGCGATTTCGCCCACCTGGAGGTCGCGAATTTCTCCGACCAGAATGATGTTCGGCGCCTGGCGAAGCATCGAGCGAAGGATCTTGTCGAAGCCGAGTCCGATCTCCTCCCGCACCTGGCATTGGTTGATGCCGGGGAACATGTATTCGACCGGGTCTTCGGCAGTAATGATCTTCTTGTCAGGCCGATTCAGTTCGGCCAATGCGGCGTAAAGGCTGGTGGTCTTGCCCGAACCGGTCGGCCCGGTGACCAGAAAGATGCCGTTTGGCCGCTTGATGATTTTGAGGAATCTCTCGTAGTCATCCTGCGCGAATCCAAGGGCTTGAATACCAATGCTGACATTGTCGGGCCGCAGAATACGAAGGACGATCGATTCGCCATGCACGCCGGGCAGGGCGCTGACGCGGAAGTCGATCTGTGTGCCGCCGACGGGGAGTTTGATGCGGCCGTCCTGGGGAAGCCGCTTCTCGGCGATGTCGATGCCCGCCATGATCTTGATACGGGTGGTCACCGCGTTTTGCAATCGCTTGGGCACCGGCTCGCGATCGGCGCAGACACCGTCAATTCGATAGCGCACGCGCACGCGATCGGCCATCGGCTCAACGTGAATATCGCTCGCCCGAGTGCGAACGGCCTCGGAGATCATCATGTTGATGAGGCGGATGATCGGGGCATCGGCATCCATGTCGGCCGCCGCGCGGCGCTTGGCGTCGCGACCGTCGGTGTCGAGCGAGGCGTCAACCGAGGCGTCCATGCTCTTGGACAATTCGTCGAGCGACTTCTCGGGGCCTTCGAGGTATTTCTCGATGTAGTGCCGGATCTTGGATTTCGGCGCCAGGCAGGGCTCCACGTCCTTGATCCCGACGCGGAACCGGATCATGTCGATGGTGTCGAGGTCATGCGGATCGTAGATGCACACCTTGAGCCGGCCATTCTCCGTCGAAATGGGCAGGATCGTGTGCCGCTTGATCAGTTCCTCGGGCAGGAGCGCCAACGCATCGGGCTGCACCAGGTTTCGAGTGATCTCGACATACTCCATGCCGTGCTGGCTGGCCAGCGCCTTGTAGACGTCCTCTTCGGAAACGAGCTCCAGTTCAACGAGGGCCTCACCGATTCGCTTGCCGCTTCCGCGCGTGGATTCAAAGGCGCGCTCCGCGTTCTCCTCGGTGAGGAGGTTCCACGATTGAAGTATCTCGCCCAGTCTTTGACGTTTTCGCGCCATCGAATGCACCTTCGCTGGGAGTCGGATCGCCCCGGGGGGACGATCGGGTCATTGCAGGCAGGTTCGCGGACGCCCCCGACCCAGGGCTTTTTGCCGCCGGGCAGCTACGTCCGCTCAACATCGTATGCGGGAAGCCGCGCGTATTCAACGCATTGGCCCCAGTTCGGCGACGCCAATGCGTCCCTTTTTCGGAGGAATATTGGGACGATCGGCGGTCAGGTCAGTGATGCCCGTGCATCGAGCTTCAAGTCTGCATGCCGACCGGCCTTCATCAGGTGGAAGCCCAGTGCGGCGATCATGGCGGCATTATCCGTGCAGTATTCAGGGGCTGACAGATGCAGGGTGTATTTTCGGCCTCGGCAGGCGGCGGTCAGGCGCTCGCGCAGCACGCTGTTGGCAGCCACACCTCCACCCACCACGATCGAGTTCAGACCCAACTTCTCCGCCGCGGCCAGGGTCTTGCGGACCAGCACGTCGACCACGGCAGCGCTGAACGACGCACAGATGTCATCGATATCAGTCGCGGCAAGCCGATCAAGCCCGCCAGTCGTGCGACCGGGGCCATGAACGTGATAGAGGACGGCTGTCTTCAATCCGCTGAAGGAGAAATCCAACGAGTCCGGCGCGAGCATTGTTCGAGGCAAGGCAACCGCGTCTGGCCGACCGGTTCGAGCGCGCCGATCCACGGTGGGCCCGCCGGGGTAACTCAACTGAAGAATGGCGGCGACCTTGTCGAAGGCCTCGCCGGCGGCATCATCGATGGTTCCGCCGAGTAATTGGATGTCCTGGAAATCGTTCACGCGATACAGCGACGTATGGCCGCCTGACACGACGAGCGCGATGGCGGGCCAGGGAGGGGTTTGTGTCGTGATGGCCGCGCTAGTGGCGTGGGCCTCTATGTGATTGACACCGATGAGGGGCTTGCCCCATGCCCAGGCCAGCGTCTTGGCCGCGGTGACTCCGACCAGGAGCGACCCGATCAAGCCGGGGTGCGATGTGACCGCAATGGCATCGATGGAATCAGGCTCGCAATTCGCCGCCGCGAATGCGTCGCGAATCAACAAGTCGAGACATTCGATGTGTGCCCGGGCGGCAATCTCCGGCACCACGCCGGCGTAACGGCGATGCAGCTCGTGCTGGGTGGCGATCAGATTGGCGTGGACCACGCGACCGTCGTCCACAACCGCGACGGCCGTCTCATCGCAGGAGGTTTCAATGCCGAGGATGCGGGTCACGGTCGGGCCGCCACGGGCACATCATCGCTGAGTCC
>CAYXEY010000256.1:0-7477 GCA_964464105.1 uncultured Planctomycetaceae bacterium | reverse complement strand
CAAGAGGCAGGCGGGCAGGCTGCGGAAGTCGGAACGCGGAGCAGAATTTGCCGGGCCCGCTGGCGAGAGAAACCCTCCTCGCCGCCTGGCTGGCGTTTTGTGCTGCGGACGATACTGTTAATCTATGCGACTTCGCACGCGAAAGCGACGCATTGTGAAGTACGTCCTGATTGCGGGGTTTGCGGTCGTCTCGATTCCGCACCTGCCCGGGTTTCCCGCTCGCGTTGCATTAGTTACAAATACGAAAACAGTTGAGATATGCGACGAAGTGTTTTCCATTTACGGCAACGGTCGCTATCACGAGCGCGATATCCGTAACGGCACATTCCAGACCACGGTGCGCTCATCATTTCCAGATGAGCAGAACGTTAGGTTTCTACCGCGGTACTGGGAATTTAAGGACGAACTAATTCGAATGCACGTCAGTTGGCCTCCGGGACATCAGCCGACAGCCGACGAGTTGCGCAAGCTCGGACAAATAGCGCCGACAATCATTCCGCCCAATTGGCGATGGCTCTTTCGGATTTGGCTTACTCCCATTGCGGTCATTCTTGCGTTGCCGCTGATGTTCGTTCTCTGGCGCGATCGACCGTTTCCGTCCCAATGCTGTCAGAGATGTGGTTACAACGTGTGCCGTTCGAGGTCGGCGAAATGCCCGGAATGCGGCAAGGATTTTGAAGCAGTCCCGCCAAGTAAATCGAAGCTTGGCGTGTGGATACGAAGCGTATTGGACGCCATTTGGTCCTAGCAGGGGGGGCCTTGCTGGTGCGTGCGAGTTGGGAATCACGCACGAGCGGGATCGTTCTTTGGTGTTCCGCGTTCCGACTTCCGCGTTCCGCGTTTTGACCAAAGTCGGCCCCGTCCCCGCCCGATTTCGGCGATGGCGCAAGGAGGCGCGGATGTCCCGCCGCATCATCCCAGCGGCGCTTCCGAACCGTCATCCCTTCGATATTGATAACGCCCCCCAATTCGGGTAAGACCACCCGCGTGACGACGCCTGTGACCACCGTCAAACGCCGGCTGACTGAGAACCTCAAGCGGGTCCGCGGGACCATTGAGGCGGCCTGCTCGCGGGCACGGCGGGATCCGGACTCGGTCCGCATCGTCGCGGTCACCAAATACGTGGACATGGACGTGCTGCGTCAGGCCCTGGACCTGGGGTTGCAGGATCTCGGCGAGAGCCGGGCCCAGCAACTTTCCCAGCGTGCGGGCATGATTCACGAGCACATCGATCGCAAGAACACGCTTGCGGGGGTCAAGGGCAAGCTGGCCCCGCGACCACGCTGGCACATGGTGGGGCACGTGCAGCGGAACAAGATCAAGCTCATCCTGCCGTGGACAGAGCTGGTCCACAGCGTGGACAGCCTGCGGCTGGCCGAGGACCTGCATCAGCATGGCGAGAAGGTCGGTCGGGTGGTGGACATCCTTATGCAGGTGAACACGTCCGGCGAGCGGAGTAAGTTCGGCGTGGCGGTGGGGGCGGTGCCGCATCTGGCTGAGCAGTTTGCACAGTGGCCGGGTATTCGATTGCGTGGGCTGATGACCATGGCGCCGGCCGACGCCCAGCCGGGCGAATTGCGCTTGTTCTTCGAGCGTTTGCACGATGTGTTCACCGACATGCGCGATGAAGGCATGGTCGGGCCGCATTTCACCGAGCTGTCGATGGGCATGAGCGGCGACTATGAGACGGCCATTGAGTGTGGCGCGACCATGGTGCGACTCGGGCAGGCTCTGTTCGATGGCATGATGACCACGCCGCCCGAGGATGATGCGCCCGAAGCGCCTGAGTGATTCCGTTGTCCGAACCGTCCCGTGGTTCACCAATCAGAAATCGCGCTGCATGACCGTCGCTTCATGGATATTGCTGGGACTGAACGCGATCGTGACGGCCGTCTGGCTGGGCCGGCACGTGTCAATTTATCGCGCGGGCAAATTGCTTCCGCCGCTGACGCCGGAGCATTACCCAGGCGCGACGGATGATCTGCCGCCGCTGTCGATGCTGGTCGCGGCAAAAGATGAAGAGCGCAACATCGAAGGTTGTGTGAAGTCGCTCCTGCGGCAGGAGCATCCGAACCTGCAGGTGATCGCGGTCAACGATCGCAGTCTCGATGAGACGGGTGCGATTCTCGACCGGCTGGCCGCAAGCGATTCGCGCATGCAGGCGATTCACATCCGCGAACTCCGCGCCGGTTGGTTCGGCAAGAACAATGCCATGCGCGAAGGCATCGAGGCGGCGAAGGCCGACTGGCTTTGCTTCACCGATGCCGATTGCGTGCTGGAATCGCCGCGCTGCCTGGCGATCGCCATGCGCTACGCCGCGGAGAAGAACATCGATTTCCTCTCGGTGCTGCCCAATCTCGACAACAACAGTTTCTGGGAACGGGTGATTCAGCCGGCCTGCGGCGGCATCATGATGATCTGGTTCAACCCGCTGAAGGTGAACAACCCGGCGCGGGCCAACGCGTACGCCAACGGCGCGTTCATGCTGATGAAGCGAAGCTGCTACGACGCGATCGGCGGGCACGAGGCCTTCAAATCCGAAGTCAACGAGGACATGCACATGGCCCGTCGGGCCAAGGCCGTGGGCCAGCGCCTGCGCGTGGTTTCGAATGAGAATCTCTACACCGTGCGGATGTACAACTCGTTCGCGCAGACGTGGAACGGCTGGAGTCGCATCTTTTACGGGTGCTTCGGTTCCTTCCGCCGATTGATTCTGTCAGCCGTCGTCGTGATCATCTTCTCGATGCTCCCCTGGGCGACGTTGATCTCCCTGCTCCTCGGGCGCCTGTTCACCAGTGAATGGCAGGGTCCTCCGGAGCTCGCCTGGACCGCCGCGGCAGCCTGCGTCGCTCAGCTCTCCGTGATGTTTCGCTTCTACAGGCTCAGTCACTCGAGTGCGATCCACGCAGTCTTCTATCCGGTCGGCGCTGCGATCGGTCTGGGTGCACTGGTCAACGCCATGCGCCGGCTGCGCGGACGCTCCACCACGACCTGGCGCGGTACGGTCTATCGCGGTGACAAGGTCGAGCACACGGTTGCGTGAGGACTCTCCGGCATGGCCATCAAGCTCGATGCACATCAGCGGCGCGTCCTCGGCGTGCTCATTGAAAAGTCCATGACCACGCCGGGCAGCTATCCGCTCACGATCAATTCGATCGTCACCGGCTGCAATCAACTCAGTTGTCGCGATCCAGTCATGCAGATGACCGAGGGCCAGGTGTCAGCGGCGTTGCACGAATTGCAGCGAATGCAGATCGTGGTGCAGGCCGCGCCCGATCGAAATGCGCGGAGCAATCGGTTCGCCCATCGCGTCGAAGAGCGATTCGGATGGGACACCAAGGACCGGGCCCTCATGGCGGAGTTGTTCCTTCGTGGCCCGCAGACGCCGGGCGAGCTTAAGTCCAACGCCTCGCGGATGTCCGCCTTGGATGACCTGAATTACCTCACGGAATTGCTCAACGGGCTGGCCACCCGCGAGCCGCCGATGGTGGTGGAACTGCCCCGCCAGCCGGGCAAATCGGCCAACAAGTTCGACCATCTGCTGTATGCCGAACGCGAATCAGGCGCTTCAATTCAACCCGAATCAGGCGTGGGCGTGGATCGCAATGTTTCGGTTAACACAATGGGTTTTTCGCAGAATTCGGGAGCCAGCGCGGCAGGAGGTCGACCCTCCCTGGAGGACCGGATCGCGGCGCTGGAAGCCGAGATGGCCCGCGTCAAAAAAGCCGTGGAATCGCTGCAATCAGGTCAGGCCGGCTGACGTTTTTCCTATTGCGGATCACCGGCCCGGCAGACGTTTTGCGGCGAGCTAAATGTGTTTTCGACCAAGATTGTCTTGCAGAATTTCGGCGTGATGCATTAGTATTTCGTGAAGAGAAGCGGCGGCTTGGGTGGTTGCCGTTTCAGGTTGAGACGGGTGGCGTGGGTTTTGACTGCAATCCGTTGAAGTGCTGCGATTGCAAGCGCTTCGAATCTGGTTTTCCTGTCGCAGTCGCCCGTCTTTTTGTGGACCCTGCACATCAGGGTCAATCGAGAACGACGTTGCAAGGTTGGAAGCGTGAACGCGCCGCGAGAGTGGTTCGATCATGCCCGACCTGACTTGCGGCCGGTCTGAATCCTGAACTTCCGCGGCGTACCTGGGCACGCCGTGGAATTCGACCCCGTCGCGCGGCGCACGCTGCCGCGATGGGGTCACTTTTTTTCTGATGACGTTGTTCATCCGAGGCCGGACAGCAGGCCGGCTTCATCGCCTTTTTCTGCCGCCCGATTCAGCTTGCGTCCCAACTTGGTGGGTGGAGCGCTGCGCACAGCGTCGGCTGGACCGACGAGATTGTCGCCCGGCGTAATGTGATCGAGCCGGGTTTGAATGTTCGCAGCGTACTCGGCCGACAATTCAAATCCAATGAAGTGGCGCTTCAGCTTCTTCGCCACCGCCAGTGTCGTTCCGCTTCCGCCGAAGGGATCGAGCACGAACTCACCTTCGTTGGAGCACGCCTTGATGATGCGGCCCAGCAGTTGCTCGGGCATCTGGCAGCCGTGCCATCCACGGCGCTCGCCAAAGGTGCCGGCCACGCGGGAGAAATACCACATGTCGCTGTTGGCAGGAAAACGCTCGGGGATGTCCTGCGGGCGAAGGATGAACCCGTCGCTGGTGGGCACTTCTGAAGGCAGGACCGGGGCCATCATCCAGGTGTCATCGGGCATGCGGCCCTGGGGCGCGGCCCGCTTGTCGCCGTACACCAGCTCGCGGGCCGAGGGCACGCGGATTTGATCGGTGTTGAATGTGTATGAGTCGGCGTTTTTGACAAAATGAAATAGATGGGCGTGGCTGCGGGTGAATTTTTTCTTGCAGTGCACGCCAAACGTGTAGAACCAGATGACCCAGCTTCGGCAGTGCAGGCCCAGCTCGCGGGTGGCCATGACCTTCAGTTCAGCGGCATATTCATCACCGATGGCCAGCCAGAACGCGCCGTCCGGCTTGAGCACGCGGACCACGCCCGCCATCCATTGCTTCGACCACGCGAGGTAATCGTCAGCCGCACGCTTGTCGTCATAGGTGTCGTATTCGTAGCCGATGTTGAAGGGCGGATCGGCGAACGCGAGGTCGACGCTTTCGGCGTCCAGCTGCGCCATGCCGGACACGCAGTCGCCCTGATGGATGCAATCCCGTGCGATCTTCATGGATCCCTCCGAGGCCGTATGGTAATGGTATTGCGTCCTTATTACAGCTTCGGCCGTCATGCAACATGCATCCGTACCGTACAATCCGCGTATGCCGCGACAGCAGATGCGCAGACTGTTTTTTCGAATGGGCGCTGTGTTCGTCGGGTTGCTCGGGACACTCCTCGCGGCTGAACTCACATTTCACATCCTTGGCATCGAGGCGCCCACCGCACCGCAGACCGATCAGATCGACGCGTTCAAGGTGCGAAACGACCTGAATGAACTCGGTTTGCGCGAATCGCCGAGCTTTCCGCCGCCGCGCCGCGAGGGAGAGATTCGTATCGCCGTACTGGGCGACTCGATGACCTATGGCGAGGGGGTCGAGGCTGTTGAGGCATTCCCCGCGCTGCTGGCGGGGCGGATCAAGTCGATCGCGGCGAACGATTTAGAAGGCCGGTTCCCGACCGTCGTGAACATGGGAAAACTGGGCGACGACACGCCGGATGAGGTCTTGCGATTTCGGCGATTGGCCGATTCAGTTGATCCCGACGTCGTGCTCCTGGTTGTGTATGTAAACGATTTCGTCGGCGCCGGCGGGGCGGACGACGCGCTTCATCGAATCTATCGACTCCGCGATGAGCTTTCGTGGCCGTCGCAATACAGCCGGGTGTGTGAATACGTCGAGCGAAAGATCCGATTGCGGGTGTCATTCAATGAGACCATTCGCCATTACCGCGCCGATGCCGAGCGTGGCGTGGAACCGGAGGCCCTGAAGCCGGTCGCCGATTCGGTTGCGGAACTCGCAGGATTGTGCCGGGCAAGGAATTGCAGGCTGGTGATCTGCATGATGCCCTGGCTGGTGCGACTGCACGACTATCCGCTCCCTGCCATGCATGCGGCCGTGCAGAAGATGTCGAATGACCTGGGGCTGCCGTACTGCGATCTGCTTCCCGCCGTCGCGAATCAGGATGACGAAGCCATGCGGGTCAGCCCCGCCAATCACCACCCCAGCAGGGCGGCGCATGCGCGAATTGCAGGCTATCTCGCCGATTGGCTGGTTCGCCAGCGCGTGCTGGAATCGACGAGAGACTGAGTGGTGCGGCCCGGCGGGCCATACCGTACAATCCCCGACCATGCTGGTCCGGCTGCAAAGCGTAACGCTGGTAGGTATCGAGGCCGCGGCCTGCGAGGTCGAGGTCAACGTCGCCACCAAGGGCTTCGCCCAGACGCAGATCGTGGGTTTGCCCGACGCCGCTGTGAAAGAGAGCGTCGAGCGCATTCGCACCGCCATCGTCAACTGCGGCATGCCGCCGCCCAGCAAGCGCACGCTCATCAATCTCGCGCCGGCCGACATTCGCAAGGAAGGGCCGGCCCTAGATCTGCCCATCGCCCTCGGCATGCTCTTCGCCGAGGATGGCTCGATTCCTGACAGTTCGTCGCATTACGTCGTGGTCGGCGAACTCGCGCTGGATGGACGCGTGCGTCCGGTGCGCGGCGTGTTGTCGATGGCCATGCTGGCGAAGAAGCTGGGCTTCCGCGGCATCATCGTTCCACGGGACAACGCCAACGAGGCGGCGGTCGTCGAAGACATCGAAGTGATCGCCGTGGCATCGCTCACCGAGGCCGTAGGCTTTCTGACCGAGCAGCTCATTATTGAGCCGACTTGCATCGATCTCGATGCCGTCTTTGCGGATGCAGCGCGATATGAGGTCGATTTCGCCGACGTGCGCGGACAGGAGTTCTGCAAACGGGCGCTGACCATCGCCGCGGCGGGATCGCACAATCTGCTGCTCATGGGCCCGCCGGGCTGCGGCAAGACGCTGATGGCCAAGTGTCTGCCGACGATCATGCCGGCGCTGTCGCGGGCCGAATCGCTTGAAACCACGCGCATCTGGTCGGCATCGGGCAAGCTGCCGTCCGGCATGGCTCTCATGGCGACGCGACCGGTGCGAACGCCGCATCATTCTGCGAGCGCGCCCGCGTTGGTCGGAGGCGGAACGGTGCCACAGGCCGGCGAAGTCTCGCTGGCCCACCATGGCATTTTGTTTCTCGATGAGTTTCCAGAGTTTCCGAGGCAGATTCTGGAGACGCTCCGCCAGCCGCTCGAAGACGGATGCGTCACCATCGCGCGGAGTCACAGTGCCATTCGCTTTCCCGCCGAGTTCATGCTGGTGGCAGCGATGAATCCGTGTCCGTGCGGGTACATGGGCGACCCGCGCCGGCAGTGCAAGTGCACCGGCCCACAGATTGAGAAGTACCTGTCGAAAATCAGCGGGCCGTTGATCGATCGAATCGACATTCACGTCGCCGTATC
>CAYXEY010000255.1:5792-7556 GCA_964464105.1 uncultured Planctomycetaceae bacterium | reverse complement strand
AGGAGGAATTGATATGTCCGCCAATCGCAATGCCCGCGGCGTCATGATCGCACTGGCAGTTCTTGGATCCGTCGGCGCAATCGTCGGCCTGTCGATTGCCGCCGATCCACCGCCGGCTGCTCCCAATCCACCGCCGGCTGCAATCAAAACAACGCCTTTGACCGACGGTCGCACGCTCAGCGGGCCGTATACCCACGACAACCTCACCGTCTTCCTCGTGCATGGCCCCGACCGGCTGGCCGGTCGGTAGTACCTCACTTTGCAGGAGGCCCTGGATCAGAAGAAGGTCGTGGTGCATGAGACCGGCAGCGTGAATGAGCTGGCGGTTGAAAACAGTGGCGACGTGGATGTGTTCATTCAGGCCGGCGACATCGTCCGTGGTGGACAGCAGGACCGCACCCTGGGCAACGATCTGATCCTCGCGGCCAAGTCGGGCAAGGTGCCGATCGCGTCCTACTGCGTGGAGCAGGGACGGTGGGCCGGACGTCCGGGCGAAAAGGTGACAGCATTCGACGGTTCGAGCAACTGCCTCTCATCCAACAATTTGAAGTTGGCGGTTAAGTATGCGAACAACCAGCAGTCCGTCTGGGAGAACGTGAAGAAGCAGCAGGACGATCTGGATGGCAACGTCGACGGGGAAGTGACCGATGCCAAGTCGCCGTCGAGCCTGGAGTTGACCCTCGGCAACGAAAACGTCAAGAAAGCTAAGGCCACTTACGACGCGAAGCTGGGCAAGCTGATCGAGGGAAAGTCCGACGTGGTTGGATTTGTGTTCGCCGTGAATGGCGAAGTGACCTGCGGCGATATCTACGCCGGGCCCTCGTTGCTCAAGCAGCTCTGGCCGAAGCTGATCGACTCGGCGGTGGTCGAAGCGGTGAGCCTGCGCTCGCCGACCGCGCTGAACAAACAGCCGTCGGCCGACGATGTTCGCAAGCTCATGGACGAGGCCGATCGGGCCAGCGCAAAGGCGGGACCGACCATGCCGCGGACGAAGTTGACCACCCGCGACGCGGCGACCAGCGTGGCCTTTGTGACGCATGACAGTGATTTGCCGGGGGCGCCGATTCACTACAATTGCCTGCGCAAGTCCCCCGGCATGGCGGCCGGGGCGGCGCCGCAGCAGAGAGGTGCTGTCAATTCACAATCGGCCCAGCAACTGCGTCCGCAGCAGACGGAACAGACGCTTGGTCCGGTGCAGAATGAGCAGAAGCGGGATTGATCGTGTGGAATCTGTGAAAGGTTGAGTCGCCGTGGTGTTTGCCCGGATTATCGCGCGCCTTTGATCACCCGATCCCAATCAAATGCCGGGCCGGGGTCGGATTTGTCCTTGGTGAGGTGGTAGTGGCCGATGAGGCCGCGATATTTGGCCAGATCCGCGGCGGGCAGGACGCGGTCGATGACATGGCCGTCCGCGTCGCGCGGTGCGGAAAGCTCGACCCGCGGCAATGCATGGCCGATCGTCGCGATCAATCGAGTGAGTGCAGCGTATTGAGCGGGCGTGAAATCGTATTGATGCAGCTTCGTGCCGTTGATGACGCCTTCGACTAGCTCAGGTCGCGCCGGCCGCGCCGCATCCGGCGGCGCATCGGCGGCGGCGCTCTTCAACCGCACCGCACCTCCAGCCTCGCGGACATACCACTTTTCAAGCGTCTCCGGCTTTGCATACGCGCCCATTTGGGCAATCTCGATGCCGATTGATCGATCATTCGCGCTGCCCGCGTGCCGGGCGCGCTCCTTCAAGTCGAGCGTCTGGTAGATCGTGCC
>CAYXEY010000255.1:0-5782 GCA_964464105.1 uncultured Planctomycetaceae bacterium | reverse complement strand
AATGCACCGACAGGCCGCGGACGTCGTGCAGCACCTCGAAGCATCGCCGCGACGAGCCGCAGACGTCGTAGTGCATCACGAATAGATCGACGACCTGCTGCAGGTCTTCGAGCGCCCAGCCGCGGTCGGCGACGCGCTGCGCGATGTCAGGCGGCAGGTTGCCACGCACCGGCGAATAGCGATTGGGTGACCCGGTGCCGGCGATCGGCGATGACGGCGTGATCTGATCGGTCTTGGTGAAGCGGCGGTGGACACGGTAGCCGTCGAATCCCCCGGGATCGGTCCACAGCACGACGCGCGTGCCGGTGTGGAAGAGTCGACCGCACACGACGATTTCATCGCCGACACGCTTGAGTTCGTCACCGGGCTTGATGGCAGGTTGCAGACAGCCGGTCGTAAGCGTAGAGACTGCGAGAATCGATAAGACGAAACCAAACTCCGTACACGTCGTGCGGCGGCGGATCATTCACTCATGCTCCTGCGTAGCTCGTCCCCTGCAGCCGCAAGGGGTTCTGATCGTCGCCGCGTCGCCGATCTACCGACTCCGCCCCATGTTCACCTTCCGCGCCACCGGCAGCTCTTTTCGCCGCGGCTTGCGGGAATCGACCACCTTCAGTGCCTTCGCCAGGTTATCCACCTTGAAGATGCCGATGGTGCGTCCGCCGGGGCTGCCGCTGGTGACATAGGCATACTTGATGCTGATGTGCTCGCCGTTGAGTCGTCCGCACAGGTCAGCCAGGGCGCCGGGCCGATTGGGCAGCTCGACCTCCAGCACCTCGGTCTCGGTCATGGGAATATTGAGCTGCTTGAGTGCGGCACGAGTCTTGTCCACTTCATCAGACACCAGTCGAAATACGCCATGCTCGACCGAGTCCATCAGCGTGATGGCGGTGACGTTGATCTTGTGTCTGGCCAGTTCATCGCACACCTTCGACAGGATGCCCGGCTTGTTGATGAGGAAAATCGAAAACTGTGTCGCGGATTTCACCATGTCTCGCACCCTCCGCACGGCCCGGTTGATGTCATCATGACGTCGTGGCGGCGACGGCCGCCGCGCGTATCATAACGTCCGAGTCGTCGGAGAGTCGAAGGGGCGCACTGACACTCGGTGAAACGCGGAACGCGGAAGTCGGAACGCGGAACCTGCGTTTCCGAATTCCGGGATCCGCGTTGGCCCTTCCGCGTTCGGCCCCCTCGCAGTGCCACACGGTATATCAGGGACGATTACATGAACCCGCCGCGCATCGCCTATATCGGACATCCGGACCGCGTTTCGCCCTGGCTGCTTCGGGCCATCGAGCAGGCCGCGACCTTCGATGCGATCTGCTGCCCCGGCGCGGAGGACGCTGCTCGGAGGTATCGCGCACGCTGGTCGTTCGAGGATTTGTCCGCGATGTTGCGCGAGACCGAGCCGGACGGCGTGGTGCTCGCGGTGGGACCGGCGCGGCGACCGGCGATCATCAAGGAGTGCCTGGCGGCCGGCACGTCGGTGCTGGTGCCGGAAGCGCCGGGTCCGCAGTCGGCGTGTGCGCGATTGGGGGGCATGGCGAAATTGAGCGGGCGCACACTGCTTGCGGCTTCGCCGTCGCGGTACGCGCCTGCGATTCTTCTTGCGCGAAGGCTGATCGACTCGGGTCGCATTTCGATGCCGGTGCTCGGGGCCTTGCACATCACGCGGCGCGGACAGGCCCGCGAAGACGAGTCCGACAGGGGTTGCATTCCGTCGAGCCTCGCGTTCGAGGCGATGGACCTGATTCACCATTTGTTTGACGGCGTCGACTGCGTTTCGAGCACGCCGCAGGAGGACGCGGCGGTGGGCATGGTGCGTACACCGGGGGGTGTGGCGATCTCGCTGCTATTGCATGCGAACGGCGCGGCCGATGCCGAAGGGATGCACCTGGAGATTCGCGGCCGTGATGGATCGCGCATCGTGATTGATGCTGACGGGCGTTTACTGTGCGGCAACAACGCGCGGATGCACGCGGCCCATCGTCCCACGCGGCTCGCGGCCGACCCCATCGTGGAGTTTGGCTACGCCGGGCTGATCGACGACTTTTGTCGCTTGTTGCGCGTGGGCCGGGCGAATCCCGGCATGCCCGGGGGCGTGCCGGCGGTGGTGGCCTCGGCGGAGGCCCTGCTGGCCAGCGCGACGACGGGGAAGGCGGTTGCTCCGACGGGCAAGGCCCGACCGCGCCGGTCAGGTTCGAAACCCAAGTCCGAGTCCGCAGTTCTTTTTTGACAAGGGTTGCGTGATGCAACTCTGGGAACATCGTTTTTGGTCAATAGTCACCCACCAGGGCGCATGAGGCCCCGTTCGCCCTGCCGGGCGGATTAATGTATACAATCGGCTACCAGGGGCTGAAGCCCCTGGCTGCAAACCTGCGCCCTGACGGGCGAAGAATGGCCAGAGCGGTAACAATGGCGAGATCGGACGAAGCGTCAATCGTATCGGAATCAGGGACAGCTCCGACAACGACACTGAAGCGAAAGAAACGCATCATGCTTCGATTGCTGCGCTCGGCCGTCACCATCTACCTGGTGTGGGCGACCACGCTCTACTTCATGCAGGATCGCATCCTCTTTCCCGCATACGCCGCGGGTCCGCCCTCGCCCCTCAAGTTCAATTATGCAACCGTTGAAATGGAGCGACAGGTGCCCGATGTCGGTCGCGTGGCCGCGTGGTTCGTGCCGGCCCAACTGGCAACCGCTGCGTCGCCCGCGCCGCTGGTCGTCTATTTTCACGGCAATGCCGAATTGATCGACCATCAGCACGACATGATTCAGCACTATCGCAACCTGGGCTGCAACGTGCTGCTGCCGGAGTATCGCGGATATGGTCGCTCGGCAGGGCACCCGTCAGAGGCGGGGATTCTGAGCGACGCCGAGCATTTCCTCGCGGAGGCGCTCAAGCGGCCCGACGTGGACGGTTCGCGGCTGGTCATTCATGGCCGATCGCTCGGCGGTGGACCGGCGGCGCTCCTGGCGATGAAGCACAAACCCGTCGTCCTGGTGCTGGAATCCACCTTCGCGAGCGCCGCGGCCATGGCCAGCAAGTATTTCGTGCCCTCGTTTCTGGTGAAGAACAAATTCCACGTCGATGATGCCGTCGCGAGCCTCGACATTCCCATCTTGATGTTTCACGGGACGACCGACGATATCATTCCGATTTCGCACGGACGGCGGCTGAAGGGCCTCGCAAAGCGGGGTACCTATGTCGAATACGATTGTCGTCACAACGACTTCCCCGGCGGACCCTCGAACGAGGATGACTATTGGCGGCACATCGAAACGCTTCTGAGGGAGAATCGCATTCTCGCGACGCAGCCCGCGAAGTAGGCAAAGAGGCGATTGCGCAGGCCATCGGAGTCGAAAAAGTCCCTGCGCGGAATCTCCGCATTGCAGTGCTCATCTCCGGGGCCGGCAGCAATCTTCAGAATCTGATCGATCGCATCGCCGACCGGCGTTTGCGCAAAGTTGAAATTGGCCTGGTGATCTCGTCGCGCTCGACGGTTCGCGGCGTGGAACGAGCGAAGGAGGCGGGGCTTCCCGTCGAAATCATCCGCGTGAAGGATTTCGCTGACTCGGCATCATTCAGCAACGCCGTCACCGCTGC
The DNA here is from genome assembly GCA_964464105.1 of uncultured Planctomycetaceae bacterium. Taxonomy (GTDB): domain Bacteria; phylum Planctomycetota; class Phycisphaerae; order UBA1845; family UTPLA1; genus CAYXEY01. Next base: position 2,169 of record CAYXEY010000255.1, on the reverse strand, counting down.
ACTCGAACGCCACCGCATCGATCTCGTCGTCATGGCCGGCTGGCTGTGCCATTGGCTGGTGCCGCGGCAGTGGCTGGGCCGGGCGATCAATCTGCATCCCTCGCTGCTGCCCGATTATGGCGGACAGGGTTTCTACGGCCGTCGCGTTCACGAGGCGGTGCTGGCGGCAAAGTGCGAACGCACCGGGGCGACCATTCATTGGGTGGATAACGAATATGACCACGGCGAAATTCTCATGCAGGGTCATTGCCGCGTGCATGCCGACGACACGCCGGAGACGCTGGCCCAGCGCGTGGGCCTGCTGGAGTTCAAACTGGTTCCCGCGGCAATCGAGATGATCCGCGATCAGTGGCGCCGCGAGGGGAAGTTGTAAAGAGTGTCAATGATAAGTGTCTTGTGGAACAGGCCAATGGCCTGTCGACCGGCCATTGGCCGGTTCCACAATTACTACGCGATCACCGTCAGCGGCAGCACGCCGGGTTGCGGGGCGGGTTGCTCGGTCTTCACGAACACGTCGTCGTATTGCTGTTCGAGATATCCGCGCGTCGGGCCGCTGTGGATGTGATCCCACGGGAGAATCTCACTGTAGGCCCGCTCGCGGTGGGCGTACCAGTCGGGGTCGATGCCCGTCTCGGCGAACGCCTTTCGCCAGAGATCAAAGCGGAAGCACTCGTCCCATCCGTCGAACCGCGCGCCCATGCGATAGGCCCGCTCGATCGACGGACCGAGCCGCCGATCGCCGCGCGCGAACACGGCTTCGAGAATCGACCGCTCGCAGTCGTGCGTCTTAACCTTCACGTTGCGATTCGGACGCGAGCGATTCAAATCGGCGAGGATGCGACGGGCCTCCTGAAAGTACTCGACGCGAGGCTGGGCGGCCCATTGAAACGGTGTGTACGGCTTGGGCACCAGCCAACTCACGCTGGAATGAATCTCCGCCGGCCCCTTGCCGATGGCCCGCCGCGCATCCGACATATCAATCGATAGCCGATGAATTTCACGGATGTCTTCAAGCGTTTCCCCAGGGAAACCGGCCATGAAGTAACACTTGATCCGCTTCCAGCCCGCCTTGTAGGCCTGCTGCAAGCCTTCGAGCAGATTGCCGTCGGTCACCTTTTTGCGAATTGCCTGGCGCAATCGATCGCCCGCCGCCTCGACTGCGATGGTCAAACCGGCCTTGCGCACCGAGTTGGCCATCCACGGGATATTCTGCAGCATCTTGTCGACCCGCAGCGATGGCATGGAGATGTTCACGCGGCGCGAGCCGAACTGCTCGTTGACCCGGGCCGACAATTCGCGAAGGTGCGGGTAATCGGCAGTCGACAGGCTGAGCAGCCCCAGTTCCTTGTGACCGGTCGCGGCGTACTGCTGCTCGGCGATTTCGAGAATCTTCTCCACGCTGCGCACACCGACCGGTCGCTTGGTGTAACCGGCATGGCAGAATCGGCAGCGCTGGGGACAGCCACGCATGACCTCGATGGCCATGCGATCGTGGACCACTTCGACAAAGGGGATGATCGGCCGCGTCGGAAACGGGGCGTGTTCGAAGTCCGGCGTCTGACAGCGTTGAATCTCGCTCGGCAGACCGGTGACGCGCGGTAGGACACCGGCGATGGTGCCATCGTCGTGATACGACACGTCATACAGGCCCGGCGCGTAAATCCATGGAAAGCGCCTGGCCATGATTTCGATCATGTCGCGCCGCCGCACGCCGCTGGCTTTAAGCTCTTTGTAGCAATCGAGGATCGCCGCCATGGAGGCTTCGCCGTCGCCGATCACGACGAGATCGACGAAGTCGGCGACCGGCTCGGGGTTGTCGGCCTGCGGCCCGCCGGCGATGACCAGCGGATGCGAGTCGTCGCGCTGGGCGGCGTAGAGCGGAATGCCCGCCAGATCGAGCATGCACAGCAGATTGGTAAAGCCCATCTCATACTGCAAGGAGACGGCGAAGATGTCGGCCTGGCCCGCGGGCCGGCGGGTGTCCCAGGTGAACAGCGGGATGCGTTCCTGCCGCATGACCGCCTCGGCATCGACCCACGGCGTGTAGACCCGCTCGGCACAGACGCCGGTAGTGTGATTGCACAGCCAGTAGATGATCTGGCAGCCGAGGTGCGACATGCCGATGGTGTAAGCGTCCGGAAATGCAACAACCACGCGCACGTCCGCCCG
>CAYXEY010000254.1:1397-7610 GCA_964464105.1 uncultured Planctomycetaceae bacterium | reverse complement strand
ACCCGCGAGCGGTCGTCGAGCGCGTCAAGCACAAGCTCGCCCAACTCGCGCCCGGCCTGCCGAGTAAGACGCTGGCCGACGGGCGCATTTCCAAGATCAGCGTTGTGCCCTTCTACGACCGCACTAGAATCGTCGAGGAGACGATCGACACCCTCAAGGAAGCCCTCTTCGAAGAAGCGATCATCGCCAGCCTCGTCGTGCTCTTCTTCCTCCTGCACTTTCGCACCACCGTGACCGTCCTGCCCACGCTGCCCCTCGCGCTCGCTGGATCGTTCATCCTGATGTACCTCTTCGGCATCGACAGCAACATCATGTCGCTGGCCGGCTTGGCAATCGCCATCGGCGATGTCGCCGACATGGGCATCATCATGTCGGAGAACATTTACCGTCGGCTGGCCGCGGCGACGGAGGAGGAAAAACAGGCCAAAGGCTACTTCGGGATCATTCATGAGGGCGCTACGGAAGTCGGAGGCGCGATTCTCACGGCGGTGACGAACACGCTGGTGTCGTTCATTCCCGTCTTCTTCCTCACCGACCAGGAGGGCAAGATGTTTCAGCCCCTGGCGTTCACCAAGACCTTTGCCATCGGTGCCTCAGTAGTCCTGGCGGTCACGGTCGTTCCATTCCTGTGCTACCTGCTCTTCCGCCCGGTCAAGTGGCGGATGTCGGTAACGCTGGCGGTCGCTGGCGCCGTAGGCCTCCTCGCGATGGTTGCGACGCACCTGGCGTTCATGTGGGGACTCGGCGCCGGGCACGGCCGCGGTTGGCTCATCGCGGGAGCGGTGGGCTTCGGCGTCGCACTAGCGGTGATCCGCATGACGCGCGAGAAGTTCCTGCCGCTGGAGCAGAACCCGGTCTCGCGCATCATCGCGCGGGCCTACGTTCCAACGCTGAGCTGGATTCTGTACCACAAGAAGGCGTTCATGGTAGTGCCGATTGTCATTCTGTTCGCCGGAATGAGCGTTTGGCTCGGCATCCACCGGACTTTGCTCCCCGTCGAGCTGGCTGCAAACGCATTCGCCCGCGAGAAGGCGTCGCCGGAGCTCAAACGCTTGATGTATGCAGACGCCGATGCCGAAGTCGTGCGTCCCCTGCTGGAGCTCGACCAGGTGCGCTGGCAGCGCGTGCGCGCGTCGGACGGCTCCGAGCACCTGCGCCTGCTGTGGCGGCGACAGGACCCTGCAGAACGCGACGCTGAGTCCGCGGCCGGTCGCACCGTGCTGAAGGAGGGTCGCATACTTCCAGGGCTGGGGCGCGAATTCATGCCGCCGCTGGATGAGGGATCGCTCCTGTACATGCCCTCGCTGTTGCCTCAAGGTTCTCTTTCACGAGCAGTCGAGGTGAACAGCAAGCAGGACCTCGCTATCGCAAGCGTTCCCGAAGTTGAGAGTGTTGTCGGAAAAATTGGCCGCGCTGAATCCGCCCTCGACCCCGCCCCGATCGGCATGATGGAGTCCATCGTAATCCTCAAGCCCGAAGCCGAGTGGCGGCGCATCCCAGTGGAGCGCTCGTTTTCCGAATGGCCGGGCTTCATCAAGACACCGCTCACGTGGATGTGGCCCGAAGAGCGGCCGATCACCAAGCAGGAAATCCTTGCCGAACTCCAGGAGCGCACCGCCATCCCCGGCGTCCTGCCCACGTGGCTACAACCGATCCAGACGCGGCTGGTCATGCTTCAAACCGGCTTCAGGGCCATGATGGGCGTCAAGATCTACGGAAGTGACCTGCGCGAGATCGAGCAGGTCGGCTTGCAGATTGAGCAGCTCCTCCGCGAGGTACCCGGCGCCACCGACATCGTCGCCGACCGCATCGTCGGCAAGCCTTACATTCAGATTGAGATCGACCGCGATCGCATCGCCCGCTACGGCGTCAACATCCGCGACGTTCAGGACGTCATTGAGATGTCCCTGGGCGGACTGAATCTCATGGAATCGGTCGAGGGCCGCCAACGCTATCCGATCCGCATCCGCCTGGCCCGCGACTTCCGCGAAGACCTCGACGCAATCCAGCGCATTAACGTCCCGTCCGCCGGCGGCGCGCAAGTGCCGCTCGCACAACTCGCCGACATCAAGACGGTCCTGGGGCCGCAGGAGATCAAAGGCGAGCGCGGCCTGCTGGTCGGCTACGTAACCATGAACACGCGCGAACGGGACGAAGTCTCCGTGGTGCAGGACGCCGAAGCGCTGCTCCAGCGGGCCCTGAAAGACGGCCGGCTCACGCTGCCGCCCGGCTATTACTGGGAATGGTCCGGCCAGTTCGAGAACCAGGTCCGCGCGACGAAGCGCATGCAGATCCTGGTGCCGATCACGCTGGGCATCATGTTCGTGATGCTCTATCTGGGCTTCTCCCGCTGGTGGATCGCGCCGGTGATCTTCTTCGGCGTACTGGTCTCGGCCTCGGGCGGATTCATCATGCTCGCGCTGTGGGGCGTGAACCTCTCGGTCGCCGTGTGGGTCGGCTTCCTGGTGCTCTTCGGCGTGGTGGACGATGACGGAGTCGTCATCTCGACCTACCTCGAAGGCGTCTTCAAGGACCGCGAATTCAAATCAGTCGACGAAATCCGCGCTGCGGTCATCGACGGCGGACTGAAGCGCATCCGTCCATGCCTCATGACGATCGCGACGACGGTCTTCGGTCTCATGCCGATCTTCTGGGCGACCGGCCGCGGATCGGACGTAATGCAGCCGATGGCGATCCCCTCGGTGGGCGGCATGACCGTGAGCTTGATCACCCTCTTCATCGTCCCGTGCGTTTTCTGCGCCGTCGAGGAATGGAAGTGGAAGCGGCAGATGCGCCGTTCAGAGGCACGTGCATGAAACGCGCAACCGATGTGACATCGAAAGCGCCTTCAAGCGGTGTGTCATGGCATGCTCTGCCGCCGGCAGAAGTGCTGGTCCGCGTGGGTACGGGCAATATCCGCGAGGGGCTGACCCGTGCCGAGGCCGCATCGCGCCTGGCGATAAGCGGCCCCAACGAGCTAGTCGCCGCCGTGGGACGGAGCATCGCAGGACTTCTCGCCGCCCAATTCACGAGCCTCATCGTCTGGCTGCTCCTGGCCGCAGCGTTGGTCTCGGGATTCCTCGGCGAGTGGATCGACGCCGCGGTCATCGGAGCAATTGTTATCCTCAACGCAGTCATTGGTGCTTACCAGGAATACAGCGCGGACAAGGCGATCGCCGCGCTGCGGAAAATGACGGCGCCGTTGGCCAAGGTCGTGCGCAATGGCGCTGTCTGTGTCCTGCCCGCGGCGGAGGTCGTGCCCGGCGACGTGCTGGCATTGGAGGCGGGCGACCTGGTCGCCGCGGATGCACGCGTGATTCAGGCGTCGCTGCTTTCCTGCGTGGAGAAGGCGCTCACTGGCGAAAGTGAGCCCGCTCAAAAGGACGCCGATGAGGTATTGCCCGAGCAGACTCCCCTGGCTGAGCGGCGGGGCATGGTCTACACGGGCACGGCTGTCGCAACGGGTACCGCCCGTGCGGTTGTTGTGGCCACAGGCATGCAGACGGAGATGGGGCAAATCGCCGCGCTGGTCGCTTCGGCGGAGAGTGGGGAGCAGACACCGCTGCAAGCGCGGCTGGCACGCGTTGGCCGAATACTTGTGTTCGTGTCTTTGGGAATCGTCGCTGTGTTGTTCGCCATGGGTCTGGCGCGCGGCGAGCCGGTTCTTGGACTGTTCCTCACGGCTGTCAGTCTCGCAGTCGCGGCGGTGCCCGAGGGACTCCCTGCGGTCGTGACGGTTGCACTCGCATTGGGAGTGCTTCGGATGGCACGACGGCGGGCACTGATCCGCCATCTCCCGGCCGTCGAAACCCTCGGCTCAACGAGCGTTATATGCACCGACAAAACGGGCACGCTCACGGTCGGGCAAATGACCGTGCGAGCGCTGCTCGTTCCCGCGGAAGGCGGGTTGCAAAACTACGACGTGGGCGGGGAAGGGTACGACCCCTCCGGCGACGTGTCTATCCAGGGTCGAGAACCAACCGAGGGAGAGCATACATCGCTCCTTCGCTTAGCTCGCAACCTCGTCGGTGTCACTAACTCAAGCATCTCGAAAGAAGACGGGCAGTATGAGGCGGTCGGCGATCCTACCGAGGCGGCAATGCTTGTCGCCGGCGTCAAGACTGGCCTGACGCGCGAGGGCCTCGACCGCCTGGCCCCTAGAATTGCGGAGATCCCGTTCGATTCCGACCGAAAGCGCTCGGCAGCGATACTTCAGCGCGGCGGCCTCGTAGAGGTGCTGGTCAACGGATCGCCCGAAGCACTGCTCTCGCTTTGTACACAGATCGCTACAGCGCCCGCCGGTGAGCGGCCGCTGACGCACGCGGACCGCGAGGAGATCCTTACCCACAACGGCCTGCTGGCATCGAGGGGGCTCCGAGTTCTGGCGTGCGCCGAGCGGACGCTCAGTAATTCAGAAACCTGGGAAGCAGTCGCCAGGCCTACGCCGGAATTGGTGGAGCGCGACCTCACCTTCATCGGACTCGTGGGGATGTTTGATCCGCCGCGCGCCGAAGCTCGCGAAGCAGTGTCGCGTTGCAGAAACGCAGGCGTGCGCGTTGTGATGATCACCGGCGACCAACCCAAAACTGCAATGGCGATTGCGCGCGACCTGCGCATCGCTGGCGATGATGACAAGACGGTGTCCGGGCCAGAACTTGAAGTGATCGACGATGCCACGCTCGCTCAACGGGTCGAGAGCATTGTCGTCTATGCCCGCGTCGTGGCCGCTGACAAGCTCCGCATCGTGCGAGCCTGGCAAGCCAAGGGCGCGGTAGTTGCCATGACCGGCGACGGGGTGAACGATGCCCCGGCACTAAAAGGAGCGGATATCGGCGTGGCGATGGGCCGCGGTGGCACCGAAGTCGCCAAGCAGGCATCGGACATGGTCCTTACCGATGACAACTTCGCATCCATCGTCGCAGCTGTGGAAGAGGGCCGCGGCGTTTACGACAACATTCGCAAGACCATGCAATACTTGCTGGGCGGCAACGCCGCTGAGCTACTGTTCATGGCCGCGTGCCTGGCATCCGGACTTCCGATGCCACTGGTTCCCGTGCAAATCCTGTGGATCAATCTCGTCACGGATGGCCTGCCCGCGCTGTTCCTCGCCGCGGAGCCCGTAGAGGGGGAGGTGATGCGTCGCCGGCCCCGCCCACGCGAGGCCTCGATCATGGATCGGGCGTTTCTGACAACCATGGGGCTGACCGCGCTGCTCACCGGCGGTGTCGCGATGGGAGTCTACGTCTATAGCCTGCGCGTCCATGACGAGATTACGGCTCGCACGCACGCTTTCGCGGTCATAGTGTTCGCGGAGCTTCTGCGTTCGTTCAGTTGTCGGAGTGAAACGGTACCTATCTGGCGGCTGGACTGGCGGACCAACATCCTGCTCGCAGTGGTCGTTGCGGTGTCGTTCGCGTTGCAGATATGGTCTCACCATAACGCGACGCTGGCGTCGATTATGAAAACCACAACACTCGATTGGGAGGAATGCTTGGCGGGGGTCCTCATTGGATGCCTCCCAGTAGCCGTCCTAGAAATGGTCAAGGTAGTTCGCGCTCGCCGCTTGTAGGGTGGCAGAGTACGCGAAGATATTTCCAGATGTTTCAATCGGAGGCTATCTCGAACGCAGTGAGCGCCGGGCGTTGCCGGGGCGGGATGTTCTCGCGGACACGGCGCGCGCCTGCATCGCTGCCGGCCAGCTCACGGCGCCCGAAATCCAGTCGCGCGGCCAGAGAGACGCCGAACGACGAGCTGTTTCTGGATGATTCGCGGCGCAACGCTCTCGCCACGGCGAATCTCAAGCAGAACGGCACAAACGTTGGCGTGAACCAGACGACGTTTGACGCGTGTGTCGACGGCAACTCGAAGGCCAGCCGCGTGCAAGCCGACATCGCGTCGGGCATTGCGTTGGGCGTGAACTCGACGCCGACGTTGTTCGTTGGGGGGCAGAAACTGTCGGGGCCGACGAAGGAGCAACTCTTCGCGGCGATAAATCAGGCCCTGACCTGCGCTGGCGCGACGCCACCGTGAGGTAGCGATGACTCGATTGAAGTGCTTGTTCTATGCGCGGAGGCGAGCTTTGTATCCTGCCGCGGGCCGTGAGGAAGCCAATCTTGGGATTTGAATTTGCTGATGTCGGGAACTGGGTTGAATTAGAATGCGGTTCAACGAGCGGATTCTTGGCGGCGCGGCGACAATGCTCCGACGTCGGAA
>CAYXEY010000254.1:0-1387 GCA_964464105.1 uncultured Planctomycetaceae bacterium | reverse complement strand
TATGAACAGATTTGGGGCAAAAGGGTTGGCGGTGTGCCTAGCGACGGCGTTGGGCCTGACCGTGCTATGGTCGAGCAGTCTTCTCGGCCAGATTGGCGGCATCGGCGGTCCGGATCGAAGCGAAGCCGAGTACTTCGTTACGGGCGAGGGTGACGCCGCTCACCTTTGGATTCGGGAAGGCTCGACGATTCGCTGCGTAGGACATGGCAAGTGCAAGTCGCAGGGCGATCGCAAACCTGACGATCACAAGCACGACGGACACGATCATGGCAAGGACAAGGCCAAGCCATAGTGTAAGAATTCGCCGTGGACGCGAACCACGCCCGAAGCAGACGTCCGCCTTTACATTGGCGGAGGAGGCGTCTTAGACATTCGCCCGTGATGCAACCAGCTGACGTCCCGGCATCCGGGTAAGGCAACCGGGTTTGCGGCGAAGCTGCCCCAAAGTCCGGGGGGCCTCCCGGGTGGGGCATTGGCCCGTCCCTCGGGGTGGGGAGGCCCGCTTCTTTCGGTGGTTTCTCCACATTCAGCGGGATGTCGCCCGTATCGATCGGTGGCCTTGCGCTAGCGAGCGGACACAACAGTTGTCAGAATGGCTGCGCGGCTCATTTCGGTGAGGGAAGGGAGTGGTCGCCGTTGGTGCGGCTTGTCCCAGTCGACCTGATAGCAAAAGGAGAGAATCGATGAACAGAATTGGCACAAAAGGGTTGGTAGCTTGCCTGGCTACTGCATTAGTCCTGACGGTCCTTTTGTCAAGCAATCTTCTCGGTCAATTTGTTAAGCCTAATGGTGAGCCATACGGAACCTTAGAGTATTTTGTAACGGGCGAGGGTGACGCCGCGCACCTGTGGGCCCGGGATGGTTCAGAACTTCGCTGCGTTGGACATGGCAAATGCAAGACCCCCGGCGATAACAAGCCAGCCGGAGCCGATCGTGGCAAGGAAAAGCCTAAGCCTTAAGAGGACTCAAGTGGCGAATAGGTACATGATTGGCACCCGACGCGGTCGTCCGGTCTTTCCTTGGCTGAGTGCGTGTCCTAGACATTTGTCCGTGATGCGTCAGTCTTGCGTCAGTTTGCGGTTGGCCATGGCGAGGAAGTTCGATTACAGTTGCCGACAACCTCAATTTTGAGGCAATGGCGCGGGGTGGTAATGAACTTCCGCGCTATTGCCGGTCTCCGGACCGACTGAGATTCCTCGTCTCATGCATCGTTGATTTGCCTTTCGTTCAGCTCGCCGGTTGTAAGGGACAGCAACACGAGGCCCCATCTCTTGTTTGTTCAGCGAAAAAATCGCTCGGGAGCAACATGATTCTGACTTGACTTGCAGTACCATGGTCGTTAGCATACGTGCGTACAGGAGGATGTCCGCATTGGAAAAGAAGAACC
>CAYXEY010000253.1:0-7622 GCA_964464105.1 uncultured Planctomycetaceae bacterium | reverse complement strand
CGCCATATCATTGCATGGAATGAATCGAGCACACCCCGTTATTCGATTACTCCCTGCGTTTATCTGCACCGCGACTCTTCTGCCGCGCAATGCAAACGGGCAGCCTGCCGCCACGACATCCCAGCCTGCGAGGGTGACCGTGCCGACCGAACCAGACGCGCTGCGCCGCGAAGTGATGGAGAATCTGCTGAACCTGCCGGCCGGGTCGGGGCGCGTCGCGGATTTCAAGCTGCCGATGGAGTTCATCGGGCGGGTCGCCGATCGGATCTTGACCGAGGCGTTCGAAGAGCAATTCCGAAAGGTCGTCGCCGACGGAGCAACATCGCAGCAAGCAATCCCGACGTCTACCTCGCGGCCGGCGTCGCGATCGGCGAGCGAAGCCGGTGTGCGCGTGATTCAAACGCGGATGTCGCCGGAGCGCGAAGCGCTGTGGCGGTCCTGGCGGGAGGACTATCCGGCGTCTCGCGATTTTCGCGTGCCGCTGACGCTGCCTGGCAATTCGGCCGCATCATCGCAGCCGACGCCTGTAATTCCAACACCCTTTCGACCATCGTTTCCGGGTTGGCGAGTCTCAATCGAGTCCGGCGAGTCGGCAATTGATGGCTTGCACCTCCAACTCTCGCGCGGCGACGACTGGCTGGCCTACGGCGACGGCGGGTGCATCGACATTGCACGTCAACTCGCCGCGGCACTGCCGAAGGCGCGGATCGTCGCGTCCATCGAGCAGAAACACCTGGCCGATTTTCTCAACGAAGCCGCGGATTGGAAATCCCGGCGAGTGGGCGAGACCTGGGCGCTGATCTCGCCCTTGCCGGTCGCCCAATGGGCCCAGGACAACTGCAAGTTCGGATGGGTCGAATCGGACAAACCCGGGTCGCGGGTTCGAGTCGCGCTGGTGCCGCGTTATCCAAGTCGCGGCGAAGCGGGGGCGGTGTTCATTCCGGGCGAGGCGGTGGTGCTGCAGGGGCTGGCCGAGAGCGGCATCGCCCGCGTCGTGCAATCGCCGCTGCTGTTCCAGGCAGGAAATCTCATCTGCGTCTGGGATGCGGCGAAAAAGCAGCGCTTGCTGCTGATCGGCGAGGCCGAGATTTATCGTAATGTCGCGCTGGGCTTGACGCGGGCTGAGGTTGACGACGCGTTTCGTATTGAGTTCGGCGTCGACAAATGCATTGTGCTGCCGGCCGCGTCGTTTCATATTGATTACGAGGTCAGCGTGCGCAACGTGAACGGCCGCACGATTGCCCTGGTCAACGACGAACAAGCCGTAGTACGACTTCTGCTGGAATGTGGATTGGAAGCCCTCTTACGAGCAGGCGACCTGAACAATCAGGAGGCCGATGACGGTAGAAAGGGCATTGCCGACGGTGATACGCAGCGATTGGCGCCGTTGGCCGTAGCGATGGCAAAGGGAATAAGCCGGCAGGGCGATGTTACGGAGTCATTCGCAGCGAAATTCAGCCGTGAGCCTGCCGACTCAGGCGTGGGAAATTTTCAGTGCTTTATGCGGGCGCTGGACCTCTGGACAATGGCGCGCGGTATTGCCGCGACTGACGAAGCACCCGAATCCGCGTATGCAGCGCTGCGACGTTGTGAAACCGATCGGATGGCTTTACGAGCGACAATCAAATCGCTCGGTTGGGAGGTCGTGCCCATTCCCAGCATGGGCGATTCCAAGCGGGCGTTGAATTACCTCAACGGCATTCACGACAAGACGCGATTCTTCATGCCGGCCTACGGCGGGACGTTTGAAAAAGTCGATCAGGCAGCACAGGCGGCAGTGCGAAAGGCGTTTGGACCGTCCGTCGAGATCGTGCCGATTCGCTGTGCCGAGTCACAGCGGCGGGAGGGGGCGGTCCGCTGCTCGGCGGCTGTTATGTACGCGCAGCCATCCGCTCCATGATGAAATCGACTGTTCGCGATGTCGCGCCCTGATTGCGGCGCACGACTTCGCGGGCGTTGGCGCCCATTTTCTGTCGCCAGGCTTCGTCTTTCAGCAGGCCCCTTAGCGCCGGCAACAACGCCGCAGCGTCAGTCACTCGATACGCGCCCTCAGCGGTGCGGAGCTGCGCATCGGCGTCGGCGAAGTTCTCAACGTGCGGGCCGTAGCACATCGGCTTGGCCAGGCCGGCGACTTCCATCAGGTCCGAACCACCCAGCGGCACCAGCGTGCGGCCCACGAAGACAACCGTCGCCAGGCTGTAGAATTTGCGCAGCTCGCCCATCGTGTCGCCGAGCAGGACTGCACGGCCGGATGCCGCAGGCGGCGTTGTGCCATCCGGCAGGTGGCTTCGTCGAAGGCAGTTGAAGCCGCGGGCCTCAATCATCGCCGCGACTTCGTCGAAGCGCTCCGGCTTCCGCGGAATGATGGCTAGCTGCACGTCACCGGTTGTCTTCAGGATTTCGTCATACGTATTGATCAGAATGGGCTCTTCATCTGGCCCCGTTGATCCGGCAACGATCAGCGGACGCGCGGAATCAATGCCCATCGCCGTGCCGAGCGCCGCATCACCGTCAACGCAATCAGCGATCAGGGCGGTGTCATACTTGAGATTGCCGACCATTTGCACGCGACTTGCCGGTGCGCCGAGTTCAACGAATCGCTTCGCGTAGGTGTCATCCTGCGCGGCAATGAAGGAGAGCTTGCCAAACATGCGGCGGGCGAGCGACGCAAGGATAGGCAGTTGAAATCGACGCATGGATTTTTCGGCCGTCACGCGGCCATTGGCGATACCCACGGGAATGCCGCGTGCCGTCGCAATGTCGATGAAATTGGGCCAGACCTCCAGCTCCATCAGGATGACCATGCGCGGACGAATGCGATCCAGCGCCCGACGAACCATCCATGAGAAATCGAGCGGGTAACGAAAGACGCTGGCGTCGCCGAAGTGCTTGATTGCCGCGGCGCGACCGGTGTCAGTTGTGGTCGAGACAACGATGTCATGATCGGGCAATCGGCGGCGAAATTCCGCGACCAGCGATACGGCGGCGTTGGCTTCGCCCAGCGAGACGGCGTGAATCCAGATGCACGGCTTGTCGCCCACGCGAACCGGAACATGTCCGAACCGCTCGCCCCAGCCGGTGCGAATCTTGCCGCGGAAGACCCGCTGGAAGATCAGGATGGGAATGTAGGCAATCGCCAATATCAGGTAGGCGATGTCCAGGAGAACGCGCATCGCCGAATGATACCGGTGATGAAAATGTGTGCCACTGCTTCAACCAGTGCGAATACGAGCGAATGAACCGGGTCGACGGAATGCTTGAAGCAGTGGCACACGGTGACTCCACCCGCTTCACCCTCACCCTCGAGGGAGAGGAAATAGAAAAACCCCGGACTTGCGTCCGGGGTTCTGATTCTTACGCAGCAAATTCGATCGGTTAGACCTTCATCGTGACGGTCTTGACCTCGGTGTAGTGATTCAGGGCGTACTCGCCCAGCTCTCGGCCGACGCCGCTGCGCTTGAATCCACCGAACGGGGCGGCCGCATCGAATACGTCGTAACAGTTCACCCACACCGTGCCGGCGCGGACGTTATTGGAAATCGCCATCGCCTTGTTCACGTCGCGGGTCCACACCGCGGCGGCCAGACCGTACATGGTCTTGTTCGCCCGCGTGATGACCTCATCGAGATCCTTGAACGGCAGTACGCACAGGACCGGCCCGAAGATTTCCTCCTGGGCGATCTTCATATCGTCCTTCACGTTGTCGAACACCGTCGGCTCGACAAAGAAGCCCTTGTCGCCGACCCGCTTTCCGCCGGCCACCAGCGTGGCGCCTTCGCGATTGCCGATGTCGATGTACTGCGTGACGCGGTCATACTGCTCGCGCGACACCTGGGGACCCTGCTGGGTCTTCATGTCGAACGGATCGCCGACGCGGCGGTTCTTGGCGATGTCCTTGAGCTTCTCGACGAACTGTGCGTGAATCTTGTCCTCGACGAACAGCCGCGAGCCGGCGCAGCAGCACTGGCCCTGATTGAAGAACAGGGCAAAGTACGCACCCTGGATCGCGGCATCGGTGTCGGCATCGGCAAAGACGATGTTCGGGCTTTTGCCGCCGAGTTCAAGCGTGATGCGCTTGAGGTTGCTCTCCGCCGCCGCCTTCATGATCAAGTGGCCGACTTCGGTCGAGCCGGTGAATGCCACTTTGTCGATATCCATGTGCCGGGCAATCGCGCCGCCGGCAGTCGGGCCCATACCAGGCACGATGTTGATCACGCCCGGGGGGAAGCCGGCTTCGAGGGCGAGCTGTCCGACGTAAAGTGCCGTCAGCGGCGTCTGCTCGGCGGGCTTGAGGACCACGGTATTGCCGGCCGCAAGGGCGGGTCCCCACTTCCACGCCTGCATCAGCATCGGGAAGTTCCACGGAATGATCTGGCCGACGACGCCGACCGGCTCATGCCGTGTGTAGCAGAAGAAAGGGCCGTTGACCGGAATGGTCTTGCCCTGGATCTTGTCGGCCCAGCCCGCGTAGTAGCGATAGCAGGCGATGGTCAGCGGCAGGTCGGCGTTGAGCGAATCGCGGAGCGGCTTGCCGTTGTCCAGCGTTTCCAGGCGTGCCAGCTCTTCTTTGTTCTGTTCGATTAAGTCCGCCAGCTTGTACATCAGGCGTCCGCGCTCGGACGCGCTCATCTTCCGCCACGGGCCGGCCTCGAAGGCCTTGCGGGCCGCGATGACCGCTTTGTCGACATCGGGCGTATCGCCGGCCGCGACCTGGGCGATGGTGTCGCCGTTGACTGGATTGATGGTCTCAAATGTCTCGCGATTGGCCGCATCGACCCATTCGCCGTTGATCAGGCACTTGGTGTATTTGATCTTGATTTCCGGTCGTGCGACGGGGGACGGGGCGGTTGCGGTCGACATGGCAAGACTCCTCGTGAAACGGTGTTGCATGGCCCTCGAATTACAAGGGCGGCCGATTGACGAGGGTATTGTAACGAAATGTGGCCAGCGCTGCCGGGAGGGGTGGCATTTACATCAGCGATTTGAAATAGTCCACGGTCCGCTGGAAGCCCACGCGCCAGGGCACAGTGGGGTTCCAGCCCAGGATTTCGCGGGCGCGGGTGAGATCGGGCCGGCGGCGCTCGGGATCATTCACCGGACGATCGGTGAAGATGATCTTGCTGCGATTGCCGGTCATCTCGATGACCGCCTCGGCAGCCTGTCGAACCGTGATCTCGCTGTCGTTGCCGATGTTGATCGGGTCGAGGTAGTCACTATTCGAGTTTCGCAGAATCGCTTCGACGAGGTCGTCAACGTAGCAAAAGCTCCGGGTCTGCGAACCGTCGCCATGCACCGTGACAGGCTGACCGCGCAGGGCCTGGCTGATGAAGTTGGGCAGAGCGCGGCCATCGTCAGCGCGCATGCGCGGGCCATAAGTGTTGAAGATTCGAACGATGCGGGTGTGCAAACCGTAGGCGCGGTGGTAGCCGAAGACCATGGCCTCGGCGAAGCGCTTGCCCTCGTCATACACGGCGCGCGGGCCGATCGGATTCACATTGCCGTAATAGGTCTCGCGCTGCGGGTGCTCCAGCGGATCGCCGTAGCATTCGCTTGTTGACGCCTGTAGAAACAGCGACTTCTTTTCGCGGGCCAGGTCCAGCAGATTGCGCACGCCGGTGCTGCACGTCTCCATGATTTCGAGACCCTTGTCGCGAAAGTCCACCGGCGACGCGGGACATGCCATGTTGAGTATGCGATCGACGGGTCCGTCGATCTTGAGCGGCTGACGGATGTCGGCCCGCATGAACTTGAAATTGGAAAGTGCGGAAAGGTCGCGGGCATTGGCCTCGCTGCCCGTGGTCATGCTGTCGATGCCGATGACCTGGTGACCTTCGCGGGCCAGCCGTCCGGCAAGGTGGTATCCGATGAAACCGGCCGCGCCGGCGACGATGATCCGCATGAATAAGCCTCGATTGCCGCCCTGATCCTAGTCAGGCGAAAAACCCCTGGTGCGCCCGGCGATCGCCGCCGACCTTACGGGTTTCGCAGCGAGGCCAGGCGCTGCCGGGCATCCCCGATGAACCCGACGCGAAGCCCGAAGTGCTCGCCGATCTTGACCGCCATGCCCGTGCCGACCTTCTGGTTGTTGACCATCAGGTCCAGCTCTTCGTCCACGCGACGATCGAACTCCACGATCGACCCCGGGGCGAGCTTCATGATGTCAGCCGTGCGCAGGGTCCGTTCGGCGATGCGGACCACGACGGGCACGCGCAGCTTCAAGATCCGTTGGATATTTCGGGTGGTGGGCGTCGGCTGATGAATCGGCGCCGGGCTGCGCGGCAACAGATCCTGAGCCGTCGGGTCGTCGGCCATTCCCCCGGTTTCGCGGGCGAGCGAATCCACGGCCGCCTGGGCGTCATTCAGCACGGCATCAATATCGCCCTGGTTGAACACGCGTGGGGGAATCCTTGCGGCGGGCGCAGTGACCGAGCGCAGTTTTCGCGCGTCGGAGTCATGCACATCCCGTGCCATGTTATCGACCTTGCCAGAAGGGGTCTTGAGTCCGGTTGATGGCAGAAGCGAGCGTCGCGATGGGTTAGTCGAGTTTGCCGACCACGATGCAGGCGTTGTGGCCGCCGAAGCCGAAGGAGTTGCTCATGGCGATCTTGATGCGCCGATCGCGGGGGACCAGCGGGGTGTAATTGAGGTCGCAGCCTTCGCCGGGGGAGTGCAGGTTGATCGTCGGCGGGACGACTGCATTGCACATGCCCTTGACGGTGGCGATCAGTTCCACGCCGCCGCTGGCGCCCAGCAGGTGACCGGTCGCGCTCTTGGTGCTGCTGATGCTGAGCTTGTAGGCGTGGTCGCCGAAGACGCGCTTGATGGCCAGGGTCTCGGCGACATCGCCCAGTGGCGTGCCGGTGCCGTGGGCGTTGAGGTAATCAACCTGGTCGGGCGACACCTTCGCATTGGCCAATGCCATTCGCATGGCCGCCGCGGCGCCGGTGCCGCTTTCCTCGGGCTGAGTGATGTGGTATGCGTCGGCGCTGGTGCCGAAGCCGAGCACTTCTGCATAAATGCGTGCTCCGCGCTTCTTGGCATGCTCCATCTCTTCGAAGATGAGAATGCCGGCGCCTTCGCCAAGCACGAAGCCATCGCGGTCTTTGTCCCAGGGTCGCGATGCAGCCTTGGGATCGTCATTGCGGGTGGAGAGCGCGCCCATGACCGCAAACGCCCCCAGGGCGATCGGTGACAGCGCCGCTTCGGCGCCGCCGGTGACCATGACGTCGGCCATGTCGTAGCGAATCGCGTTGAGTGCGTCGCCCATGGCATGCGTTGCAGAGGCGCAGGCCGTGGCCACTGCGGTGTTCGGACCGCAGGCCCCGGTGAGAATGGAAAGCGTGCCGCTGGCCGAGTTCACCATCAGCTTGGGAATGGTGAAGGCCGACACCTTCATCGGCCCTTTTTCCATGAGCCTCAGGTGCTGATCTTCCAGTTCCTTGATTCCGCCGATGCCCGAACCGGTGATGACGCCGAAGCGTGGCGGATTTCCGGCGCCCTTTTCAAGGCCGGCGTCCTTTACGGCATCCAGGCCGGCGGCAACTGCCATCTGCGCAAAGCGGTCGAGCCTTTGCGACGAGCGGCGATCGATCCACTTGGTGACGTCGAAATCGGAGCATTCG
>CAYXEY010000252.1:0-7637 GCA_964464105.1 uncultured Planctomycetaceae bacterium | reverse complement strand
GCCCCGTGGCCGTGACGCCGGGTCCCCGGTCACGAGCCCGGTCGGAGCTGCAAGGTTTCGCCGCAAGGCCGCCAGCCCCACTGCCACCGTCGCAGCCACATTCCCCGCCGCGCCGATGAGCCAAAGCCCCAGCCGCGTGCGGGTAGAAGGAGCCCCGGGCTTGAGCCCGGTCGGTGTTTCCCGTCGCGCGGCGCTTTTCCTAGCGCGTACATGCGGGCGTGTAGTGGTTGCTTGTTTGCGTTGTCGTCGCGCGGACCGGGCCAACTGCGGGATCCTCTTCTTGGCGTGACCGCGCATCTGGCTCAAAATGCGGCGTCACGAATGGGTCATGGTATCCGCAAGGCGGGGTTGGCCGCTAACTTCTTATTTGGACGTGAATTGGACACGCTCCACCAGCCCCCGATCCAGCAGCCAGCAGGCGTCAACACTGTTTAGCGGCCCGACACATACATCGGATCGCGCGGGTCGAGCGAGCCGTCGAGAGCCGGAAGAGGAGTGAGGTCGCGGAAGCGGATGGGGCGTGCGGGCGGCATGTCCAATGAGGGGGCGAGCCGGGTCGCGCTCGCACTGGTCCGCCCAGCCGCGCCTTCGACGCTGTGGGAGGCAGAGGCACCCATGGGCGTCGCCTTCAGCAGCGAGGCAAACTCATCCGCACTGGGGGCGGATTTGATCTCGCGGGCCGGGACACCGACGACGGTCGTCATCGGATCCACATTGCACGTCACCACTGCACCGGCGCCGACGATGGCCTCGAAGCCGATGCGCACGTTTTGAATGACCGTCGAACCGATGCCGATAAAGGCGCCGCTTTCAAGCGTGACGTGTCCGGCCAGGCGGACGCCCGGGCATATGTGCACGGCGGTGCCGATCATGGATTCGTGATCGACGATGCAGCCGGTATTGAGAATGGCGTAGTCGCCAATCTGGCTGTGGGCGCAGACCAGGGCGCCGGCGCAGATGACCACGCTGCGGCCGATGGTGACGTTTGTCGCGATCTGGGCCGAGGGGTGGATGATGGGCGGCAGTTCGAGCCCGGCGGCTTCGACGGTCTCGGCGATCATGCGGCGCACGCCGTTGTCGCCGATGGCGATGACGACGGAGCACCGGCCATTGGCCGGTTCCACAAGAGATGAGAGCTGACTCAATTTATCCATGCCGCCGAGAACGGGCAGACCATCGACGCGGCGTCCGTGCAGTGCGGCGTTGTTGTCCAGAAAGCCGATCGGAGTGAACTTGCCGGACTGGCGGATGATGTCCAGAACCACACGGCCATGGCCGCCGGCGCCGAGGATGATGATCGAGGGTTGGGTCGGCATATTGAACGTCCTTCCTTATGCGGCGGGCCAAGAGCGGGCGTCGCCCTCACCTCGCCCGGGCGAATCACCGGTGAGACCCGACCCTCTCGCGCAGGCGGGAGGGCGCCCAATAACCCAATCCCTTGGTAGAGGGCGAGTTAGAGGCTGCCTGCGGATGTATCGGTTCAAGCTGCGCGAAAAGTGCTGAACATGGGGGCGATGACAGACGTAATTCAAAATTCATGGGGGAGCGTGCGCGATTTTCTCGCCCGATTGGCGAAGGCGATTGGGCACGCCGGGCGGGGTGAGGGAGCGCCTTCGCAACATATCAGGGTAGATAAAGGGGTCGGTTCCGAACAACATTCGGACATCGTGTCGCCTAATTGGCAGTTTTTCAGCCATGCCGAGAGTGGCATTGGGTGCGGGACGCGATCCCGCATCATGGTGGGCAAGATTATCGGTCACAAGTGACCTGATTGACTGCACTTAGGCGACCCTGTCGCCGGCATAATGACGGACGAGAACGTGGTTATCGGCCCTAGAAATCCTGTAATCGGCCCTATACCGAGTCGATAAGACGCGACACGATTCGACCTATTCGGGTGTGAATCGGCATCCGTCGGGCGACGCGATGCGACTCGAATTGGCCGGAAGGCAGGGCAATCGGCGATGGCGAAAACAACACGCAATCAACATCGGCGGCGGTGGGACATGCTGGCATGCCTGCTCGCCATGGCGACCATGTCGGGATGCGGGAGCAGCCAATGGCTCATCAACGGGTTCATTGATCCGACTCAGGTGGGTCAGTTCAACCAGACCCGCAAAAACGAGATTCGTCCGACCCTTGGCTTGCTGGAAGAGCAAAAGGGCATTCAAAACGCTGTCGACCCCACGGATACTGATTTGCGTCCCGATTTTTCGGAACGAAGAATCGGTTCGGGTGACACGATCGAGATTTCGATCTTTGAATTGACCACGCCCGGCGCAACCGAGCTGCTCCGGTTCACGATCGGCAACTCCGGCTTTGAAACGATCCCGCAACTCGGTCCAATCAAGCTGACGGGTCTGACCAGTCGCGAGCTGGAATTGGAACTCAAGGACCGGTTGCGTGCGGAAGAGGTCTTGAACGACGCCGATGTACGCGTGGCCCTGCTGCAGTCCCTGCAGCAGCGCTTCACCGCGCTCGGTTTCATTGCAACTCCCGGGGCTTATCCAATTCCGCGTCCGGATTTCCGTCTGATTGAGGCGGTCGCCTTGATCGGCGGCATATCAGATCAGGTTGACAAGATCTATGTCGGAACGCGGTCGCCTGCTGACGCCATTGCCCCGGATTCGAATGCGACGCCCGTCTCATTCTCGATGACCGATTTCTCGGATGGACCGGCGGGAAGCACGACGGCCCCGGCGAGTCGCCCCACCGCACCCATTGACGAGGGAGACATTCTGGACGGCGGCCCAACCGGCCCGCCGCGCACGCCGCAGTATGATCCGGTGACAAAGGAATGGGTTGACGGCCCCCTGACGCCGTCGCCAATGCCCAGCGCGGCAACCACGCCCAGCGCCGCTCCGGTTGGGCAGTCAGACGGGGCGATGATGCCACTTCAGGATGCCGGATCGCAGACAGTTCCTACAAACGTCGTGAATCCCGCGAGTGTGCCCACGTCGAATCCGAATCCGCAAATGCCCAACACGGGCGGATCTTCGATGCCGACGACCCGGGCCATCGTTCCTCCGGGCGAAGGCGGACCGTTCGAGCCGGGCATGCGGATCATTGAAATCCCGATGAAGGAACTGCTCGCTTTTGACAGCCGGTACAACATCGTGATCCGACCCAATGACGTTCTGTACGTGCCCCAGGCGGAGCTTGGCGAGTACTACATGATGGGCCATGTGGCCCGGCCGGGGGCGTATCGCTTCAGCGGTCGTCCGATGACGGTCAAGGAGGCAATCGCGTCGGCCGGCGGGTTCGACGCGCTGGCCTGGCCTTCGCGGGCGGACCTGGTTCGGCGGCTGAGCCAGTACGAGGAACAGATAGTACAATTGGATCTCGACGCGATCTTCGCGGGCAACGCCCCGGATTTCTACATGCGTCCGAATGACATCCTGAACGTCGGCACCCATGCGGTGGCGACCTTCCTGGCAGTGGCTCGGAACGCGTTCCGGCTGAGCTATGGATTTGGATTTGTGTACGATCGCAACTTTGCCGACGAAGACGGCTTTTTCGCACAAGAGCAGCTTCGGGCCAGGCGACGAGCGGAGCGGCAGCAACTGGGTCTGCCGGTCCTGCGATGATTTGAGTGACGGCCGCCGCCGCACGTGATGGCCCCACGTTGCGCGGCGAGCACAGTAATCAGACGTGGATATTCGCCAGGCATCCAACGCGCAGCCTGTCGGCGACGCGGCGCAAACGCCGCGTCGCCGCGTCGTTGACGTTGCGCCCACGTGGTCGCAAGCCCTTGGGACTGAGGGCCTCGTCTACATCGCCGCGCTTTCCGCCGCATTCCTTTGGTTTTACTGGGATCACGTCAAGCGACTCACGACCTTCTGGCAGCAGCCGGACTGGTCGCATGGCTATCTCATTTTGCCGTTCTCGCTCTACCTGATTCACCTTCGCAAACGGCAGATCCTCGCGGTCAAGCCCTCCGGTTCGTACGCCGGTCTCGGGCTGATGCTTTTCTCCGTCGTCGCCTATGTCGCATTCATCCTCGCCAAGCTCAACACGCCCCAACCGTTGACCATGATTCCCATGATCGCGGGCATCGTGCTGCTGATGTGCGGTTGGCGCATTCTGATGCTCACGGCCTTTCCGATCGCATTCCTCGCACTGGCGATTCCGCCGCCCGATCGACTGTATCGCGAGCTGACTCAGCCGCTTCAGCAATTCGCCGCCACGGTATCGACCGCGATCCTCAATGCGTTTCCGCACGCGCTGGTGGAGCGCGAAGGAATCAACATCAACTACTTCATGCGCGACACGGGCGCCAGCGGAGCGTTTACCGTGGCCGGCGCATGCAGCGGCATGCGCTCGCTGATGGCCTTTGTGGCCCTGGGCATGATGATCGCCTTCATGCGCGAGCGGCCTGCCTGGCAGCGCGTTGCCATGGCGATCTGCGTTGTGCCGGTCGCGCTGTTCTGCAATTGCATGCGCGTGATCATCACCGGTGCGTTTCAGATGTACGGCAAGGGTGACCTGGCCACGGGCACGCCGCACTCCACCCTCGGTCTGGCCATGTTCGGACTCGGACTGGCCATATACATGGGTCTGATTTGGATCTTTGAGCAGATCGTGGATTCGACCGAAACCGCGGATTCCAAATAGCCGGAGTAGCCGACGTGTCAGACCAGAAAGCACCTGGAATTACGGCGAGTCGCATCCGGTTCCTTCTGGCGATGATTGTCCTCGCCGGCGGCGCCGCCCGATTGCAATATGCCAAAAGCCACGGCGAACTACAGCTCATCAAGAAGGCCCTGCCGATTCGCAAGCCGCTAACAGACATGGATTTGAAAGTGCTCGCGCCGTGGACGGGGACTGGATCGCGGATGCGTCCGGACACGGCGGAGGAATTGGGCACGAGCGAATACGCGCTGTGGAACCTCCAGAAGCCGGGGGAGAGGGGCGTGGCTGCGGCCACGGTCCTGTTTTTGACTTACTACACCGGCGTACAGGATCAGTTACCGCACGTGCCCGAAGAGTGCCATCAGGTGGCGGGTTCGGATCTCGAGACCGAAGTTGAGTTGACGGATGTTAAGCTTGGCGGCCAGAAGGCAAGCGTACGCAAGCTGACCTTTCTTCCGACGCCGAAGGAAATGGAGAATGGCGACGTCGGGCGCAAGTACGTCTATTATCTCATCGGGGTCAACGGAGAATTGCTGGCGTCGCGAAACACCGTGCGGTTTCGCATGGCCGACCCGCGCGATTCGCATTTGTATTATTCCAAGGTGGAGCTGACGTTCCACTCCGATGCGCCGATCGAAGACAACCGCCTTGACACGGTGGCGATCGATCTGCTCGACAGGACCGTGACCGAATTGTTCAAGTCGCACTGGCCCCCGAAAGGGTCCGAACGCGGCAACGGGGAAGGCGCCGGCAAATGATGCCGGCGGGGTTCAAGCACAACAGGACGAGACAGACATGGCAAGGGCCGTCAACAAGACAGTCGTAGGCATTCTGACGCTGGCGATCGTGATCATTCTCTCCGCCGGCGCATTCGTGGTCGTGGCCAACCTGCCCGGCCAGGATCCCAAGCGTTACGAGGCTGATGCCAAGCGCTTCGAGAGCGAGAAAAAATGGGGCGAGGCGCGGCAGATGTTCGCCCGGGCCGACCAGCGCGATCCCGCGAAGAATCCGGACTACCTGGTGTCGGCGGCGAAGTGCGCACTGGAAGAGGGTGACGGCGAAAAACTGGTGCGGTTCGTTCAGCTCGCGCGCCTGAAGGACAATCGCCACATCGGCGCGGCCGAGGTGCTCACGCAATACCAGTTCGAGATCGCACAACTGGTGAATAATTCGCAAGAGTGGGTGAAGGTTCGTGACGAGGCATCGAAACTTGTAACCCTTGACGAAAAATCGGCGCTGGGGCACCACGCTCTCGGGGCCGCCTATCTCAATCTTCAATCCGAAAATCCGGCTTACCGCGTAGACGGCGTGAAGACGCTTGCAGGTGCGCTAGAGCTCGACCCAACCAACGTGGAAGTGGTCAAGCTGCTGGTGAAGAATGACACCGATCGCATTCGCGAACTCGAAATAAAGCGGGAGAAATCGGAGATCGCGACGATTCGGGAGGAAATCGACAATCTTATCAGCGCCGGATTGGATGCGTGCCGGAAGGCCGGCGATCAGAAGAAGATTGCCGAACTGCTGACCATGAAAGCCAGCACGCTGGTTCAGATCGGTGAGAAGGCCAAGGGTGTCGAAGAATTGGAGAGTTTCGTTCGCGAGTATCCCAATGAAAGCCTTGGCTATCGCGCCCTGGGCACGGCCTACATGTTTGCCCAGGACAAGCCGGACCTGAAGAAGGCCGAGGAGATGTTGAGGAAGGCAATTGAGCTGGCCCCCGGGGAGGGCGAGTACTACCTGATTCTCGGGCGCATTCTGGGTGCGCAGCCGGACCGTTTCGCCGAAGAAGTCGGGGTGTATGAGACCGGGCTTGCGGCCGTTCCTTTTTCGAAGCATTTTCGGAATTTCAAGCAGAATTTGTTTCGCGCCCAGATGATGTACTACGCCTGCCTGAATCAGGTGCGGGCCGGCGCCCGGGCGGAGAGCGAACCGGAAAAACGCAATCAGGCCTTTGCGTCAGCGGAGAAATGGATTGGCCGACTTTCGGATGAGCAGGGCAACGATGAGGTCAGCGTCCTGCTGATGAAGGCGAATTTGCTCAACGCCAAGGGACAACTGAAAGAAGCAACCTCTATTGCGCTCAAAGCGGACAACCAAACCAACGGCATTTACGAAGTGAAGGAATTGCTGGGCGAGCTTCAATTCCGCCTGGAGGAATGGGGCAAGGCTCGCGATTACCTCGAGGCGGCCATCACAATGGACCCGCGGCAGATCGTGCCCCGGCTGCAACTGGGCCATACCTATCTGAAGCTCGACAAGCCGGCCGAGGCCCTCAAGCTCCTGCTTCCCACGGAAGCCGGGCCGCTTCGTGACGCGCTGCTGGCCAGCCAGCAGGCAACAACGCTGGTGATGGAAGCTTACAGGGCACAGGGCAACTTCGAACTCGCCGAAGCGACCAACAAGCGCCTGCGGGAAATGACAGGCGACGTCACCACGTCGAAACTGCGCGAGGCGCAGTTGGCACTCGCTGCGGAGAAATATCCGGAGGCCGAAGCAGCGCTGGATTCGTTCATCAAGGCGGACAAGGTCGAACCGGACGCAGCCAGGCTCTACGTCTATTTGCTTGAAATGACCGAGCGGCGTGATAAGGCAATCACGTTCGTGAATGAACTGGTCAAGAAATCGCCGGACGAGGGGACGTTTCTCGAGCTTCAGGCGATGCTGACTCGGACCGGGAACGAGCCTGTTTCCGAAGAAAAGGTCCTCGAGATCATTAACAAGGAGAAAGATCCGTTCCGACGGGAGATGAACGCGTTCCAGTATTGGGCCTCGAAATCAAAGTTCGACAAGGCCCAGGTTCATCTCAACGAAGCCGAGAAACTCAAGCAGGATGATTCAGTCGTGATCGAACGGCAGTTCCTGATGGCGCTCAACGCCAAGGATTGGGACCGGGCGATGCGGTATGTCGAGAGGAACCGGGAGCTGAATCTCGACGGCACCCACGGCCGAATCGCCAAGGGTCGCGTGGCATCGGCGCGCGGGTCTTTTCTGAAGGACGAGGCGGC
>CAYXEY010000251.1:0-7654 GCA_964464105.1 uncultured Planctomycetaceae bacterium | reverse complement strand
GTGCGTAGAGAAGCCGTTGGGCTTCGCGGTCGCCGCCGTGACACCGATCTATCAGTTCCGATTCTGTCAAATCTGACCTACCAAGCGCGGATGCGACCTAGCCCGCAACAGCTTGAATTGAGCATTAGAGTGGAAGTATATCGGGACGCTGACTCGCTGTCCCCAAGTTCAATCCCGCCAGTTTCGCATTCAAAAAAACGCAACTGAATCGGGAAGATCCGACCGCACCCATGCATC
Source organism: uncultured Planctomycetaceae bacterium (assembly GCA_964464105.1). Lineage (GTDB taxonomy): Bacteria > Planctomycetota > Phycisphaerae > UBA1845 > UTPLA1 > CAYXEY01. The sequence continues at coordinate 7,417 of CAYXEY010000251.1, read as the reverse complement.
CAACTCATGAACCGGAGGCGGGGGATTCTTGCGCCAGACCGGTCCAACGATCTGAGGCGGTCTGGAGAAACCTATGAGTCGGATTCGGCATTGGTGCCTTGGCGCGGTGGCGCTCATCGCCCTATCCGCATCGTTGCTTCTCTACGCACACGAGGGACATGGTGGCAAGGAGGTTGGGGCATACGACTTGGATGCACCACGAATCGTTTCGCCCGAAACTGCGGCGCACATCGGCCTGAAAACAGCGGAGGTCGATTTCGGGGCCGTCGAGGACGTTCTTGCCGTCACCGGCATGGTTCGCGCAGCTCCGGACCGTCATTGGTCTATTTCCACGCGCACGTCCGGCAAGGTTCTGTCCGTGCAGGTTCAGGTCGGTGACCCCGTTCGCGCTGGGCAACCGCTCGTGGAGATCGATTCGCCGGAGCTGGCGAAGAACATCTACGAGGTACGAAAGCTGGAAACCGACTACCAGCGTCTTCTACTGGACATCGTACGAAGCGAAGGCCGCGTTGAGCAGCTCACGGTTGAGGCGGCAAACTCCGAGGCGACAGCGGCGCTTGCCAAAACTGAATTGGAGCGACTCGAATCAGGTGGCGCGAACGTCGTCCCGCTAAACGTCATGTCCGAGCGGCGCGCGGTGAGCCTGCGGGCCTCAGGCGAAGCAAAACTCAAGGCGGTCGATTTGACCGTAGCGACGAAAGAGACCACGGCACTCAAGGAACAGGCGCAAGCGCTGCGGCTATCGCGGGACGCATTGTTAGCAATGGCGAACGTCGAGCCCGCCCAGCAATCCGCGATTACGCAGCCCGCCGCCGATTCCCCGATCAATATTGTTCGTCTTCTCGCTCCTGCTGACGGAGTCGTGGTGGAGCGGATGGCAAGGCCTGGTCATTGGGCTGCGGCCGGCGAGACACTCTTGTCCGTTGCTGACTACAGCATCGTTCAAATCGAAGGCGAACTGCCCGAGTCCCTGATTCCGCGCGTCGCGTTGCGTTCATCCGATGTGGTTCGTGTTCGAATTCCAGCGCAGCCGACGTTCATTGCACCCGGTCGAATCAAGTTCATCAGTCCCGTGCTTGATCCTATCAAGCGGACGGCTCACGTACTGATCCAATGCGACAACAGTGACGGGATGCTGCGCGACGGCATGTTCGTGGATCTTGCAATCGTTCTACGCGAGGAGAAGACGGCTGTAGTAGTACCAGCGTCGGCGGTCGTTCAAAGTGGGCCAATTCACTTCGTATTCCTCAAGAGCGGAGAGGCCTACAAGAAACAGGACATCACACCCGGACTTTCAAACGACCAGATAATCGAGGTCCTGGGGGGGTTGGCTCCAGGCGATGTTGTGGTCACACAAGGCGCATACTCGCTTACCCAACTCCGGCCATCAGCCAACGTCTCCATAGCCGCCGCACCCCCTGCAACTGAAACCCATAAGCACTAACCAGCCAACGAGAAACTGGCCGTGACTCATACATACGACATTATCGGGATGCATTGTGCGAACTGTGTCCAGAGAATCACCGACGCAATCCAGCGTGTTGACGGCGTTCTCAAGGCGCATGTGACTCTCGCTCCTCCGCGGGCAGTGGTGGAAATGCGGCACCATGTTTCCGACTCGGAGCTAAATGATGCGCTCAAACAGGCAGGCGCGTATCGACTGGCGGGAGAGCAAACATCTGCTGAGGGCCTGTCGGCTACTGTCGATGCGGGGGCACGCGACACAAGTATCTTTCCGCTCGTCTTGATTGTTGCCTATCTAGTTGGCACGGTCACGCTCATTGGGTGGACGACACGCGACTTCTCGCTCCATTCCCTCATGACATGGTTCATGGGCGGCTTCTTCCTCGTTTTTTCGTTCTTCAAACTCCTCGACCTGAACGGCTTCGTTGAAGCCTATCGCTCGTATGACGTCCTCGCGAAGGCGTCGCCAGCATGGGCATATGCGTACCCGTTCGTCGAGTTGGCGCTGGGGGTGGGCTACGTTGCGAATTGGAACCCCGCGGTACTTAATTCCATCACACTGATTCTCATGTTGATCGGGAGCATCGGGGTTCTGCGTGCTCTACTTCGGCGAAGCGCGATCCGTTGCGCCTGCCTAGGCACGGCACTAAAGCTGCCTATGACCACCGTCACGCTCATGGAAGACCTTGGAATGGCCGCCATGGCGGCATTCATGTTGGTCATCTCGCGGTAATCGGATTGAGGACGGAGTACAGTTCAGTGCTTAACGCCATCATTCGATTCTCGCTGCACAACCGCCTGATTCTGTTGGCAGGCGCCGGCCTCGTGGCCGCGTATGGCCTTTATGTGGCGGCGCAGCTTCCTACCGATGTCCTTCCGGACCTGAACCGTCCAACTGTCACAATCTTCGCCGAAGCCGTGGGGCTTGCGCCTGAAGAGGTTGAAACGCAGGTCACGTTTCAGCTTGAGACGGCGCTCAATGGCGCTCCCGGCGTGGAGCGGGTGCGAAGCAGCTCCGGATTGGGACTTGCTCTGGTGTTCGTTGAGTTCGGCTGGGATACCGACATCCGCTACGACCGACAGGTGGTTCAAGAGCGCATTAATCAAGTCGCGGAGAAACTCCCTCCCGGTGTGATTCCGCTCATGGGTCCGGTCACCTCCATCATGGGCGAGATCATGCTCATTGGATTGAGGAGCGAATCACTTTCTCCCATGGATGTACGAACGCTGGCCGATTGGACAATCCGCCCGAGCCTGTTGGCCGTTGCCGGAGTCGGGCAGATCACCGTGATGGGTGGGCAGGTAAAGCAGTTCCAAGTTCTTGCCGATCCCGAGAAGCTGCGTCGATTTGATCTCACCTTCGCGAATCTCGAAGAGGCACTTGAAAAGGCGAACGAAAACTCGGGTGGAGGATTCATCGTCGGCGGTAGTCAGGAGTTCGTTGTCCGCAACCTCGGGCGCGTGTCCTCGGTCGCCGATATCGAGAATTCCCTCGTCGCGACTCGCATAAACGAAGGCGTAGTTCGTGCGATTTTAGTTCGCGATGTTGCAGCGGTAAAAGAAGGGCCCGCACTGATCAAGCGCGGGGACGGATCGATGAACGCGGGGCCGGCTGTCATTATGGCCATCCAAAAACAGCCGGGCGTGGACACCCGCGACCTGACTGTTCGCATCGATGACGCATTAGCGCAAATGCGCCCGAGCCTTCCGAAGGACCTCGTCGTCAATCCTGGCCTCTTTCGACAATCCAATTTCATCCAATCTTCGATTGACAACGTGACGGAGGCACTCAAAGAAGGCGCGATCTTGGTCGCCATTATTCTGGCAGTGTTTTTACTCAACGTACGCACGACCATCATCAGCCTGACCGCGATGCCGCTCTCGCTTCTGGTCACGGTTCTCATATTCAAACTATCAGGTCAAACGATAAACACGATGACGCTCGGCGGCATAGCAGTTGCCATCGGCGAATTGGTGGATGATTCCATCGTCGATGTCGAGAACGTTTTCCGGCGCCTCCGCGAGAACCGACACGCGTCCAGTCCGCGACCAGCTTTGGAAGTCGTATTTGGAGCCTCGATGGAGGTCCGCAGCTCGATTGTGTTTGGCACCTTTATTGTGCTTCTAGTTTTCCTACCTTTGTTCGCACTCACAGGAATCGAAGGCCGCATTTTCCAGCCATTGGCGACGGCGTACGTTGTGAGCATTCTGGCATCATTGCTCGTGGCGCTCACCGTCACGCCAGCCATGTGTTTGTACCTGCTTCCCAACATGAAACGCATGGCCGATGAACGCGATGGCGCGATTCTCAGAGCGTGCAAGTGGGCGGCTCAAAAGGTATACGTGCTAACGCTGCCTCGTCCGTGGACGATGGTGGGCGCTGCGGTTGTCCTCGTGGCGGTTGGCGGTTTTTTTGTCTTTCGACTGGGGCGAGAATTCTTACCCGCGTTCAACGAGGGCACTGCGACGATTAATGTGGTCGCTGAGCCGGGAATCTCGCTAGCCGAATCGGATCGACTGGGAAGACACGCCGAGGAATTGATCCTGTCGGTTCCCGAAGTGAAATCCACCGGGCGTCGAACAGGAAGGGCTGAAAACGACGAGCACGCCGAGGGCGTGCATTACAGTGAGATTGATGTCGATTTCTGGACGCCTGATGACATTGCGTCAATATCCGAACCTCAGGCAATGGAAGGACGAGGGCCGCCTTCTCAAATCCGTGACAAATCCGTGGTCCTTGCGGACATTCGCAGCAGGCTGGAATCGCTGCCCGGCGTCTCTGTCGGAGTCGGCCAGCCGATCAGTCATCGAATCGATCACCTCCTTTCAGGCGTACGTGCCCAGATCGTCGTCAAGGTGACAGGCCATGATCTCAATACGCTCCGAAGCCTGGCGGAGCAAGCGCAGGCGGCCATGAACGGAATACCCGGCGTGGTCGACCTCCAACTTGAAAAGCAAGTACTCATTCCGCAAGTGCGAATCCGCGTAAAGCGCGAAGAATCGGCGCGGGTTGGTTTTCAGTCGGCCGACCTTGTACGGGCATTGGAGACGGCGCTCAAAGGCAAGGTTGTCTCGCAGGTCTTGGATGGCCTCAAGTCCTTCGATTTGATCCTCCTGCTGGAAGAGTCCATTCGCAATGACGTTCGAAAGCTAAATGACGTACGGTTGCTCTCGCCGTCCGGAGCGGTCGTGCTGTTGTCAGACGTCGCCTCAATCACGGAAACGCCCGGCCCGAATCTGATCAACCGCGAAAACGTGCAAAGGCGAATGGTGGTGTCCGCAAACGTTCAAGGGCGCGACCTTGGGAGCACGGTCAAAGAGATCAAACAATCACTCGCGATGGACCTGCCGCCCGAGAAGATACCGCAAGGGTACGCGCTGAGTGTCGGAGGACAATTCGAGGCCCAAGAATCGGCGACCCAACGAATCCTGATTCTTGGCGCGATGTCGCTCGTGGCCATGTTCGCGCTGCTTTATTCGCATTTTCGGTCTACCGAGATGGTCATCCAGGTAATGCTAAACATCCCGTTTGCCTTTATCGGCAGCGCGATTGCGTTATGGCTGGCGGGGCAGACGTTCAGTGTTGCCAGTCTGGTTGGCTTCGTAAGCCTGTGCGGAATTGCTGCACGGAACGGGATCATGATGATCAGCCACTACATCCATCTTATGACAGAGGAGGGCATGGAGTTCGGTGAAGAGATGGTGATTCGAGGAAGTCAGGAGCGCGTGGCGCCTGTACTCATGACGGCGCTCACGACCTGGCTTGGCCTTGTCCCGCTGATCCTCTCTGCCGGACAGCCAGGTAAGGAGATCCTCTACCCAGTCGGCCTAGTTGTCGTGGGCGGTATGTTCACAACTACGCTGCTGGACTTTTTTATTACGCCGACCGTGTTCTTGCGCTTTGGCCGCAGGGCGTCGGAACATGTCGTGGCTCAATGGCGGGCGGCGCTGCCGCAAGCTGAATCGGCGCCTGGTTCTAATCACCGACCCGTCATAACCGCGGGTCAGGTACTCAAAAGTGACATCGTTGTTGAAACCCGCGGGGCGAACGAACCGGATGGAGCGTTGCCGCCTCGCTAATACAACGTGAGGAGTGTTGAAAATGTTGAGACGAGAATTGATTGTATCTGGAACGCTGGCACTAATCCTAGCGTCGCCATTCGCGCTTGCCCAACCGCATGGGCACGGTCATACGCATGGGAAACCCGCTGACTTCAAGATGCCGACAACCTACAAGGCGGCGGTCGCTGAAATTCGAATGCGGCTGCACGAGATTGACGAGCTGATCACCACGAAAAAGCTGGAGGATGTACACGGCCAGGCGGAGGTGATTCAAAAGGTTGGAAATGTGGTTGGACAATTGGCCCTGAAGACAGAATCGGGCGTCCCTAAGACCGCCATCAAGGAAGTCAACAAGGCCGGACGAGAGCTTGCCAACAAGTTTGACGCAATCGACCGAGCCGGCGATTCCGGGGACGGTCCGGGTACGCGCAAAGTTCATGCAGAGATGGTCAAGCTCGCCGACGTGCTCTACAAGTATTCGCCCAAGGACTACGCCTGTCCTATGCAATGCGAAGGCGACAAGACATACCCCGCTATACAGAAGTGTCCGGAATGTGGGATGGATCTCCAGGACGTGAACGCCCATCAGGACCATAGCGCTAAGCACGGCGGTACTTTCTTCATGGCCGCCGACAAGAAGCATCATTTAGAGGGAACCGTATCCGACAAGAAGGAGTTTCGTGTGTATTTCTATGACGAATACACCAAGCCAATCCCTGCCGAGAGGTTCACCGCGGACGGGAAAGCCAGGACCAAGGGCAAGGACGACGAGAAGCCTCTCAAGCTGATCGTCGGACCCGGGAAGGCCTTCCTGACGGCCCAAATGGACGCTGCTGTCGCGTTCCCGATTCAAATCAAGTTATACATTGACTTCAAGGATGGCGAGAAGCCTCAATTGTTTGACTTTGAGTTTGAAAGCCCCAGTAAAGAACCGGCCGAAGATGTTGTCAATCCAAAGGATAAACACGAAGCCAAGGGTCATGGCGGGTAAGTAGATTTTTCGTCTTCGATGCCAGCCAAGTGTTTATCGCATTTTTGTAAACATTAACAGGAGAATATGAATGACTCTCGTGTGCAAAACCACCGTTCTACTGGTATTTCTAATCAAGGTCGGTGTACTTTCCGAGCCAGCCTCTGCTCAGCAGGAAAGCCGGCCAGTCTCTGCACAAAAAGTGACGGAAGCGAAACGCCAGGGCGATCCCTATTACTTGGCGACATGTCCGGTGTCTGGGGAAAAGCTCGGCAGCATGGGCGATCCTGTAATCAAGATTTACGATGGACGCGAAGTTCGCTTTTGCTGCGAGGGTTGCATATCAAAATTTGAAAAGAACCAGGCCGCGAGTTTGATTAAATTAGACGAGATCATGAAGAAGGATCAGCTTCTACGCTATCCACTGAAGACTTCCGTTGTCAGCGGAAAAGCCCTTCCTGAGAAGTCAGTCGATTTTGTCCACAATAATCGGTTAGTTCGTCTCGTAGATTCGCAGGAGAAGGAACAATTCCTTGAGGACTCAGCGCGGCATTTACGCGAACTCGATAAGGCTGTCATTTCAAGAGGTAAGGAATACCCTCTTAAGACTTGCGTTGTCAGCGGTGAAGAGTTTGGCGGTTCGATGGGAGCTCCGCTCGACCTCGTTGTCGCCAACCGGTTGATTCGGATCTGCTGCAAAGGCTGCCGGAAGGATCTTGAAAAAACGCCGGCCGAGTTCCTTGCCAAGGTGGACTTGGCTGATAAGAAGCTGAACAAAGAGAGCGGCCAAGAAGGTGCTAAGCAATCCGTTACGGATAAGTGAATGTTGGTTGGATACGAGTGTGGGGACGCTCCTGGGCGAGCCGGGATCCAGCGTCGCGACGACAAGCGCCGATACGGCGCTGCGTCGTGACGCGCGGG
>CAYXEY010000250.1:0-7694 GCA_964464105.1 uncultured Planctomycetaceae bacterium | reverse complement strand
CGCATTCGACGCCATCGGCGGCTTCGCCTGCGGCCGCGCCTGTGAAGATCGCAGGCTTGCACTCGATCTCTTCGAACGCCACCAGGCGGTGATCCTGACCGAACCGTTTATCCGGCAGAAGGCCGGCCCGGCGAGTTGGCGCAATCCCGATCGCCACCGCGCCGAGCAGATACGACTGATTCAGGATTACGCCGGGCATCTCGCACGGCTTGACCCCAGCGGCCGGCTCGCTCGTCGGGCCATCGCGCGCACGCATGAGCGGGCGGGCATGCACCACCTTGAGAATGGTGATTACCGCGGCGCGGCCCGGGACCTGCTTCATTCGGCGGTGCTATGGCCCTTTCAGCCCAACCCCTGGCGTGTACTGGCAAACGCTCTGGTCGGACGATTGCACCGCAGCCGCGCAACGTCGCATGTGACACCGATGCAATAGGATTGATCCTCAATCTCAGTTGACCGATTCAGATCGCCGCTATAGTTTGGCCGAATGAAGGAAATGCCGGCCACGCTTTGCGCTATCAATTTCACTTTACCAATCCAATCAAAACTTCGATCCCGCATCGGTTCGACTCTTGTCGTCGCCTTGCTAGCGGCGGTCTCCACCGGGTGCTTCTCTGAGCAGTCCTATCCCATGCAGACGCGCGACGTGTTGCGCATTCGCCCGCTGGAGCCGGCCCCGGGCCGGTATCGAACCGTGCGCGAATGGCTTGCCTATACGGAAAACCAGTTGGAGCCGCTTCTTCCCCGCGGCCAGGCCAAGCCGTTGCTGACGGAGGATCTTGTCGACAAATCGGGAAAACCGGTCGACGTGAGCCGGCACTTCGGAGTCAATCCCGATCAATTGCAAACCCTGGCCGCCAATTATCACGGGCTCGCCTACACCGCGCGGCTCGTATCGCAGAGTTCGAGCATTGATACACCCTCGCCAAATTGGGGCGGGTTCGAGGATGTCTGGATTCCTGTCGCGCAGAATGTCAGCCTGGCCGGCCGATTGGGATTTGCAAAGAAAAACGGGCAAGCGGTCGACGCCCCCTGCATCATAATTCTGCCGGGTTTCTTCGGCGACAACGGCGTCCAGCGCACGCGCGATCTGGCAGCCGGCCTGATCCAGTCGGGCTTTCATGCGCTGGCAGTCGAAGTGCGCGGACATGGCCAGACCGAAGTCAAAAACCCGAAGTCGCCTTACATGTTCGGGGTCATGGAATCGTCCGATCTGCTGGCCGTTTCCGAGTGGGTGCAGACCAAGCCTCACGTCATCAGCACCGGACTCATCGGCTACTGCTGGAGCGGTCACACCGCCCTGCTCGCGGCCTGGGATGATGCGCGGTGTGGAATTGACCCTGCTGTTTCCAATCTGATCGCGCCGCATCTTCCCAAGCGCGGGACACGCCATCATTTCTCCGCCGGCGTTATCGCGTTTTCGCCAACGCTCAAGTTCGAAGAGGTTCTGGACTGGCTCGATGTCGATTATCAGCCCCTCGATAAGCCGATCTATGCGGGGCTACAGGACACGGTTCGCACGCGCAAGACACGTAAAGGAATCGAACCGCAGAATGGAAGCCTGAGAGAGTTGATTGCCGGTGAGTTCAAACGCTCGGAGCTGTCTACACCGCGGCATCTCGAAGACATTTTCACGATGCTGCGTTTCATGCCTTACAAGGGCAAGCCGTTTATCGAGAAGATGCACCGGGTTCGCGTACCAGTGCTGATCGTGCAGGCCGCGGACGATCCGATGATTCCCGCTCAATGGACTGCCGACTTCGCCGCGATGACGGATAATACAAATGTCGCGTCAATTGTCCTGCCCAGCGGCGGACACGTCGGGTTTGCGGCGTGGGCCAGGGAGTATTACTTCAGCCTGCTGGTAAATTTCTTCGATCCCGCGCGCGGCGCGGCAGCGGCAACTTACGCTCGATATGAAATTCGTGAGTTCGGGCCGAACGACCCGCGACCGGTGATCAACGCCTGTCCGCCGCCGGTCGCGCAGCGTCAATCGACCAACTGGTGAACGCCAATAGAGCCGTACAGTTCCTGTGCAGCAGAGCGGCTTCGCGTCTGCGTGGCCACATTGGCCTCAAGGTCGCCATCCAGCCCGGGCCTTGGCAACAGGTACTGATGCTTGAATTGCTCACCGGTTCGTGAGCGGCTCTCGCGAAGCCGGCGATCGCGCTGCTTCAGCACGCCCGGCGACAACTCAGCGATCTGCACCGCGCCAAGCCTGCCGGATTCTCGCTTACCGGCATACTCGACATTCACACTGCAAAGCGCAGTATCGAATCGCTCGGCGAGATTCGGGGCCAATCCGCGCTCGCCTGCCTCCAGATAGAGCCGGTAGCGCGGCAATTCTCCGAATCGAGGCGAAAGAACGAAATCAAGCGCCGATTGCGACACCTCGGGAATCGCCTGCATGGCCGCAACGACCTGGTCCTCGGTCAGCTTCTCGCCCGCCATGGACGACGTATGCGCGTCGCGGCTGAGGAATTCGATCATCGGGGCCTCGCCCATCCTGCCGGTCACGCGTACGCGATCGCCCAGGTCATAGCGATACAGGCCGCTGCCATTGGTGAGCAGCACGAAGTACTCTCGTCCGATTTCCAATTCATGCGTGCGCAGCGCGGTGGCGTGCGGTAATCCGTATTCCTCGGCGGGAATAAACTCGAAGAAATGCGAACGCACGTTGAGTACACCCGAGGCCGTGCCATCGTCGATGGGAACGGAGAGGCGTCCCTCGCTCGCAAGAAGACCGATGTCGCGCGAAGGCGTTTCTCCGAAGTACTTCTTGAGCAGCGGCAGGTAGAGACCCATCGTGCCGCCGGTCCAATGAGCGAGGAAGCCCAATTGCCAGTAGTGACGCGGATAAAGTCCGCCGTGCTCCGCGGCGAGGCGCTCCAATCGTTTCGCCGCATCGGGCCGGGGACGGAGTCGCGAAGAAAGCGCGGTACGAGTTTCGCTCGGCATCGACAGTTGCGACCACAGCGTGCCGTCGTGAATATCGCGAATGATCTGTTCGCGATGGTCATCGGCGGCGCGGGCCAGCAACAGCAGGGTCGCCGGACTGGCGGTCACCATGAATGCGACATCGCGATCGATCGACATCCGCATGATGGTGTAGTACTTCGCGGCCGCATCGCGAATGTCGGCCACGGCGATCGGGGCGGTGTAGTAGCGCCGCACGAGACGGCGCTGCTTGGTCGCGAGCAACCCGGTTATCGCGCCGCAGGGCGCGCCGCCGGGTGCGATGTGATCATTCATCGGGCTGGTTACCTGCACGATCCCGCGCAGAAAGCAACCGTGATGATCCAGCAGCGCCCGCAGTCCCCAGACCGACCAGCCCTCGCGCCAATGCTCCAGCACGTCCTGGGTGATCGGAATGTACTTCGGCTCGGCGGTCGTGCCGCTGGTGAGGGCGAACATGAGGATCGGCGTGTCGGCTTCGAAAAGGGCCCCGACCTCGCCCTGCCGTACGCGCTCGATGTAGGGCGCCATGTCGGCATATCGCCGAATGGGCAGGGCCGATGCGTAGTCCTCGTAAGATTGAATGCTTGCGAAACCATGATCTCGCTGAAACGCCCCATTCGCCGCGCGGCGAACCAGTTGCTCAAACAGGCGGGCCTGCTCCGCCGTGGCGTTTTCAATCGATGACATGAAGCGGCGCAGGGCCATTCCCGCGTGCGCCCGCGCGACAAAGAGCTTGAGGTGATCGAGCCAGGTTCGTTTGGCCACCAGCGACATGCACACACTCTAGCGTCGTAATTGATCGAACGCCCGTCGCCCCTGCGCACCACTCGCAAACGTCATTTAATCAGGGTGGCGCTGGCCTTCTTCGGCGATTCGATCTCGCCCGGTGTTTCGAGGCGGCCAGCGATCACACCGCTCGCCAAATCGGCGAAGCGGCGTTCGTGATACATGTTGGAGGGATCATCGATGCCGGCAAGGTAGCGGTCATAGAACTCCACGGTTCGACGCGCATATTCTTCGGGCTCGACGGAAACAGCTTGATTGTGCTTGGCATCCTGCACCACCCAGAGATATTTGGGCTGCGTGGCCAGGGCATATAGCAGGCGCGATTGCTCGACGGGAATGTAGCTGTCGCGCTCGCCGTGAATGAACAGGATCGGCCGCGGTGTGATGCGGGTGAGCACCTTGCGCACAGAGGGAAACGTGCATCCCAGTTTGACCCGGCAGCTCAGGAACAGGCACCACCGCAGGAACCGCCAGAACTCGGGCGGATGGTTCTCATAGATGATGCGCACGCGGGCGAAGATCTTGGCCCAGCGCTTCATCAGATGCTCCAGCGTGCAATCCGAGGAAAACGCCCCGTCGACGATGATCGCCTTGATGCTCTCGCAATCCTGCGCCGCAAGGATCCCCGCGCAGGCCCCGCGCGAAATGCCGAACACGCCCAATCGGATCGGACGCTTGTTCTGCTCCAGCCAGCTTTCGGCAAACGAGATCGCGGCCTTCATGTCGGCTGTCTCTCGATCGCTGGCCCATTGCCGCGGCGTATAGCCTTCCTCGGATGCGCTCTTGCCATGCCCCCGAAAATCGAATGAGAAGATGTCGTACCCCGCGTCCATCAATCCGCGGCAGTAACGGGCGAAGCTAAGCCGATTGCTCTTGAACTCCGGGGCAAAGACGATCAGCCCGCGCGAAGGTCGGCCGGGACGCGCCTGGATGATCGTGCCCCGCAACCGAACACCGTCGTGCACGAAGAAGTCGACCTCTTCCCCGCGCACCGCGTCGAACCCCGATTGCACCATGGACATGGGCGGCTCGGTGTCTCGCAAAATGTTCAAACAGATGCCGACGTATTTCGTGAGGATGAGTACGGGGATGACGACCAGTAGGACGATTGTCAGGGCGATGGAGACGAGCGCCCAGTTATGCGAGACAGCAGGCCAGATCTCGGCCAGGGGCAGATTCACTGAGGCGAGGAAATGCACTGCGACCATCTCCGGCAATTCATGCCCCTTCCTGAGGCGGAAGAATAACGGGCTGGACTATTTTTCGCCACCCAGTTTCTGAAATATGCACGGGCCAAGGGGTTAAGACCCTTACGAGCCGACTCGGTTGGTTGACCCCTGTCTCGCAGCGACTAGACTGACCGGCTGCGAGGCTGGGACTGGCAACCAGTCACATGTCACCAGCCTATTGGATGCCTCGCAGAGGTCGCGGATTCCGTAATTCATGCTCAGAACCCTTCACGGCTACCTGCTCCGCGAACTGCTCAAGACCTTTGCCATGACTGCCACGGCATTGACCGCCCTGCTGGTCATGGGCGGCGGCGTAGCAAACTTGTTTCGCACCCCCGGCCTCGGCGCCACCGAAATGGGCAAGCTCTTCGCCTATTTCACGCCGGTCGCTCTGACCATGATTCTGCCGGTCGCGGCCCTGTTCAGCACCACGATCAGCTATGGCCGTGCGGCGGCGGACAACGAGATCACGGCCGCCAAGGCCGCGGGCATCAATGTGCATCGGCTTCTGCTATCGGCCGCACTGCTCGGCGTCTTCGTGACCGGTTTCACCTATTACGCGTGGAATTACCTCATTCCCATCCTCTCGGGTAATGTCGAAGAACTGACGCGCAAAGATCTGCCCAAGATCATCACCAGCCAGTTCGAGCACAACAAAGCCCTGGCCTTCGGAAAGTATCGTCTCTACGCCGACGACTTCGCGCCGATCGACCCTGCAAAGCTGCCGCCCGAGCTGGCCACTGAAAACAAGCATTACATGGCCCTGCTGGGCGTCTCCTTCATTGAAATGGAGGATGACCAGATCGCGCGCTACGGCACCGCCGATCGCACCTACGTCATCTTCGATCAGAACCCCAAGATGGCCTCTCCGACCGTGGAGGTCCGGCTCACTGGCGTTCGCGCGGTGGATCGTTCGCGGCCCGTCACGCAGGCCGTCGACATGCAAAGCCAGATCATCGGCCCGATCGAAGTCCCCCAACTCTTGCGGCACAAGATGAAGTTTCAGAATCTGCCGACCTTGAAAGGCTACCTTGGCAAGGCGGAGGACATACCCGAAGTCAGCGATCTGCTCTTTCGCTACAAGCGCTCGATGATGGAGCAATATCTCTATGAGGATGTGATCAAGGGCGTGGAGAGCGGTGGCTATGTTTTGCGCGGGCCGGATGCAACTTATCGAATTCAGGCGGTCAGGTCGCGCAGGGCACCCGCGACCAATCAGCCTGAGTTGGCCGAAGTCACCGTTGAAGAGAAACTCGCGTCAGGTGAGAGTCGAATCCTGACTGCGGAACTTGCGAACGTTGATCTGAAGAATTCCGCCGACCGCGAGAATCCCAACGTCGTCTTTGAGCTCCAGGGCTCGGTCAAGATCAAGCAGATTCCCGGATCGCCGGACGATCGTATCGTCGTATTAGAGAAGCAGTCGTTGCTTCCCATGCCATTCCTTATTCAGCCTTCGCTTAAGGAGCGGCTGGAGGAATTCAAACCACTGAAAGTGCTGAACTCTACCGATGCGGTCGGGCCGACCACGCCCAAGCTAGAAGACGCCCGCACGGCGCTGATCAAGCGCAAGGATCGATTTGTGTCCGAAGTGCAGGGCGAGATTCACTTCCGCGCGTCCTATGCCGCCAGTTCGGTGGCCGTGATCCTGCTCGGCGCCATGCTTGGGATCATGTTGCGCGGCGGACAGGTGCTTACGGCGTTCGGCATCAGTTGCCTGCCGACGGCGTTTGTGGTTGTCGCGAGCATTGTCGGTCGCAATCTGGCCGATCAGCCGGACAAGACCCTGCTCAGTATTTCGATCATGTGGGGCGCCACGGGGTTGATGTACCTGGCGACCGTGGTGCTTGGAATGAGGGTGTTGCAAAGATAGCCGTTAGCCATTGGCCTTTAGCCATTAGCTAAAGGCAAAGAATTTTTTGCTAACGGCTATTGGCTTATGGCTAATGGCTTCAATCAATGAAAGTCCTCGACCGTTACATCCTGAGAGCCTTCTTCACCAACTTCCTCATCGCCCTGCTGGTGATGGTGGGGCTTTATGTCATTCTCGATCTCTTCGTGAACCTCGACGAGTTCAGCAAGCTTCCGACCGACACGACCGCGGACATCGCGTCGAAGATCGTGCGCTACTACGCCTACAACCTGTTTCTGTATTTCTCTCAGCTTGCAGGCGTGGTCATTCTGGCCTCGGCGTGCTTTACGCTGGCGCGGTTTCATCGGGCCAATGAGTTCACGCCGGTGCTCGCTTCGGGCGTGAGCCTTTACCGCGTGGCCATGCCCATCCTGGTTGCGGCCATCAGCCTCAACTTTCTATGGCTGGCCAATCAGGAATTCGTGATCCCACGGATCGCCGACAAGTTGGCCCGGACGCACGACGACACCGAGGGCCGCATGACCTACGGCGTCTGGTTCCGACCCGATCAGGAACATGCCCTCGTTTCGGCGGCCCAGTTCAGCCCGTCCCGCAAAACCATGCGGAACGTGCTCATCATGAAGCGCGATGAATACGCCCGGCTGACGGACGTGATCGAGGCGGACGAAGCGGTCTGGGATGATGAGCGACAGGTATGGAATCTCGAACACGGTCTGATCAGCCGATACGGCGGCGAAGGAGCCGAGAGCATGGTGCGCCAAACCGTGCTTGAATATCCGTCGAAGCTGACCCCAAAGGAGCTGGCCCTGCAGCAGGCGAAGGGCGGCGTCGCGCCCCGACAGCGTCTGGCT
>CAYXEY010000249.1:0-7701 GCA_964464105.1 uncultured Planctomycetaceae bacterium | reverse complement strand
AGCGTCCGGTCCCTGAGAGCTTGGATAGGTGGTGCCGGAATTGACCGTGTAGCTGCGGCCGATCAGGCGGTGCAAATCGTCGTAGCTATAAGAGGTCACATCCCCATTCTGGTCGGTGCGGCT
This sequence comes from uncultured Planctomycetaceae bacterium, assembly GCA_964464105.1. Classification (GTDB taxonomy): domain Bacteria; phylum Planctomycetota; class Phycisphaerae; order UBA1845; family UTPLA1; genus CAYXEY01. Next base: position 7,578 of record CAYXEY010000249.1, on the reverse strand, counting down.
GGTCACGTTGCCGACCTTGTTGTATTGGAACGAGCGGTCATAGTCGCCCGATTCGTCGTCGGGGTATTCCTCGGTGACCCGCCGGTTGGCCGCGTCATAGGTGTAAGTCGTGGTCTGATCGTCAGTTGACCCGGTTTCGTTGCGGGCGACCTGGGTCAGCATGTTGCCCACGCCGTCGTAGGTGTACTCTACGACGCTGCCCATCGGGTCGATTCTCCAATTTACACGGTAATTTCCGTCATACAGTGTCCAGGTCGTGTTGCTATTCGCATCGGTCACGGTCCAGACATGACCGGTTGCGTCATAGGTGTAATCCGTGTCGTTGTTCAACGCGTCCGTCAGGGTCTCAAGACGACCCACGGCATCGTACGCGTAGAGCGTGTCGTTGCCCTCGCCGTCCGAGCGGCAGATAACGCGACCAGCGTCGTCGTAGTCGAGCGTCTCGACATCGCCGACTTCGTCCTCGGTGTGTGTCCGACGGCGGGCGGCGTCGTAGGTGTGTGTAACAGTGTTGCCGCCGGGGCCGGTCACGGTCGCCAAATTGCCACAGGCTTCGTAAGTGCTGGTGGTCACCAGGTTGAGCCCGCTGGGATCGACCGCCGTGGTCAGCCTGCGGCCCAGGGCGTCGTAGGTGTGCGAGGTCACCAGATCGGCCCCGCTGTCCCCGAGGGTGGTCGTGCTCAGCATCCGGCCCTCGTCGTCGTAGGTCACGTTGGTCACGTGATCGTTCGAGTCGGCCGTGCTGGAGGTGTCGCCGATCTTGCGGATGGTCGACGTTCGGCGATTGAGGAGGTCGTACTCGAAGAAAGTGTACTTGCCCTCGGCGTCGATGATCCGCTTCACCGTACTGCCGCCGGCCGTGCCGCCGCATCCGCACCCGCCCGATCCGCTGGTGGCATACGCGTACTGGGTGAGGATGTTCAGGTGTGGGCTGGAGCCGGGATCAACGGTGGTGCTGGCGAGGCGGTTGATGTCGTCGTAGGTGTACGTTGTATCTTTGCCGTTGCCGTCCCTGACCTTCGTCTTGTTGCCGGCGGCGTCATACTCGTATTCAGTCGAGTTGGCCTCGGCGTCTATGACTTCGACGAGTCGATTGGCGGTATCATAGACCCATTCGGTCTCGTTGTAATTCGCGTCGGTGAGCAGCGTGCGATTGCCGTTGGCGTCGTAAACAAACTCGGTCTCAAAACCGAACCCGGTAAGGCCATAGCCCTCGGTGGTTCTCACAAGGCGGTTCAGCTCGTCATAGTCGTACTGCCTGACCGTGCCCACCGGGTCGGTCATGGTGATGCGCCGGTTGCCGTCGTCATAGGTGTACGACGTCGTTATGGCCAGGTGCGTTCCGGTGCCGGGATCGACCACCGTCTGCGTCGGCAGCCCGGCGGCGTTGTAGGTGTATTCGGTGCGGTTGCCGCAGGGGTCCACCGTCGCCGTGCGCCAGCCGGCCTTGTTGTGTTCAAACGTGCTCGTCTCGTTCAACAAGCTGGTGCCGAAGTCGGCAATCTGCGTTTCAAGCTGGCCGTAGTCGTCATATTCGTACTTCGTGACAGTGCCGACGCGGTCAGTGCGGGTTTTGACTTTGCCGGTCCACTCGGGATGGTCGCTGCCGCCGTAGTAGGTGTAGGTGGTTACATAATTGCTGGGGGTGGCGGTATCCGGATCGGTTTGGGTCAGCAGATGCCCGCTGGAAGAATCATAGGTGTAAGTGGTTACTCGTCGGCTGGGCGAGATTTCATCCGGATCGGTGCGCGTAAGCACCTTGTTAAACGTGGAGTGATATGTCATCGTGGTGACGTTCGACAACGGATCCTCAATGGTGAGCTGGTTGCCCATCGAGTCGTAGGTGTATTCCCACGTTTTGCTGTTGGCGTTGGTGAAGGTGAGTCGATTGAGGTCAGAGTCGTATGAGAATCCGCTGCTGTGCGAGAGGGGATCTATGATCGCTCCCAGCGCATAGTTTGGTGCACCATAAAAATCGTATTCCCACGTGTTGCCCCGGCGATCCACGATATACCGTTTCTCTGAATCGCTGTACGTGTCGTACTCGATGTTTACCGTTTGATCGTCGAACGGGGCGGGGTCGGTCACCAGCACGCCGCTGCCCCGGTCATAATCGATCGTGGCGCCGTTGCCGTTGGCATCGGCGACCGACGTAACCTTGCCATTGGAATCCGCGGCGATCGTGACAGCGTGGCTGAGCGGATCGGTCACGCTGGTCAATTGGCCGCTGGTGTAGCCCAATGTCCATTGTCGCGTGGTTGACGACGTCAGGGGTGCCGTGATCGAGGTGAGATCGCCTGTCGTGCCGTTGTAGCCGAAGGTCAGCACTCGACCGGCGGCGTCGGTGATGGTGGAGATGCGGCTGTGGCCGGCAGCCGTGGCATACGCAATTGCGACCGTGTTGCCATCCGGGTGACCGATGGTGGTTAACCGTCCATATGTCGAGTCATACTCGCGATAGGTTTGGTCCTTGTGGGTCACTCGGTATCCGCCGGTGATGGTGGTCAGGACATCATGCACGCCTGCCGGCGGCACCCAGGTGCTGCTGGGCTTGGTGAACTTGTCGATGGTTCCGTCGTCTGCGATGACCCAAATTTCGGTCGAACTGACCAGATTGAGCATGCCCCCGTAGGAATGTGTCCAGCCTTTGCCGAGGTAGATACCCGAGCCAGGCGCGACTGAAATGCCGCTGACCGGCGACTTGGAGTTGTGATAGAGGGCCATGTGAATGGCTGGCCCGCGACCCGACCACGAGGTGATCGGGATGACGGTGTACACATTGCCATGGCGCAATGAAACCGTGGAAAAGGGCGTGACCTGCAAACCGGCCTGCCAGGCCCGCGGCGCACCAGCCTTGACTGATATGCCGATAGGGGCCGGCGCGGCCGCGAAGAGGGCATCTCCAGATAGCAGTGCGATGAGAACAGCGAGAAGCGATCGAAGTGAAAATCGGTTCGTCGATAGTTGCATGCGCATACGATCCTCCATAGGCCACTCTTGGCCTTTTCATAGGACGTAAATTGCCTAGCGCTCCGAGTAATACGCCCGGGGCCGATCCACGCACTTCTCCCATTGACCGGCGGGCATTTGATCTAGACGCGGCACGATATCGACATGTGTTTTGTCATGTCAAGGGAAAAGCGACATGCAAGAATCGCTTTTTTCCGTCCTCAATTATATTGCCGTCTTGTTTTTGCGCAAGTCAGATGTCAATATGAAAAATGTTGAATTAGCGAGTTTGCTAAGGTTTTTGAAAATGCCAGTGACATACGTCATGTCACTCTCGAATCCATACGCCTGTCTTCTGGTACGTGACTTGCAGCGGGCCGAAACAAGCCAAAAAGATTTTTTTGGGGGGGGGGCCGGGAAACGGGCGGATGGTGTCCCCGCAGTCAGTCGGCCCCGTCTGACGGTACAGGCACGGCAGCGAGCTGCTCAAGCGACGAACGTAACGACCCACGCGGCAAGGCAACAGCGGAAAGCGATACGGCGGGCACGCATGGCGACCCATTCTCGTGAGCCGCTAGGCCGACGCAGACTCTTGTTCCCTATGAATGGGCCGAACGTCGAAAAAACATATCATGCGATAAATAGCTTCGCAATAAAGACTTAGAGTAATCTCACGAATTGGTGTCGAGAATTCCGTGAGCGCGTCGATCGTAAACGTAGCTAATCCCTTGAAGGCATCGCCATCGCGAGGCCTAACGCCAGTAGGCACAATGGAGAACGATGATGCCCTATGCCCCGGAGAGAACAAAGAGCTTCCGCTCCTATGCAATCGAGGTCCTAGCAAAGTCGGACAGACTGTCGCCGCAGAACATGGCGCTCTTAGTGAGTTGCATGGACTATCGCTATCCACATCGCATCGTAGATGTGATGAACGAACTGGATTTGAGCGGAAAGTACGATCACTTTGTCCTGGCCGGCGCCGCGCGCGGCGCCCGGGTGCCATGCTGGGGGGATGGGCCGGGTGGGGGTGGGGGGGCACTGGCGGGAGTTCAAGGCGCCAATGGATGCGCATTTGATGAACGGAACCTACTGCTACGCCGATGGAACTTTCTGGGGTTCGCAAGCGACGCCGGCGATCGACACGCAAGGCCCTGATCCCGGCCCGGCCTGGATCGAAATCGACGACGATCCAGTGGCAGTTCCACCGCTGATTCTCGCGACCAAGACGGGACCAGACGTGAAAGCTGTGCTGGCCAAGAATTTCTCCGGAAAGCCAATTTGGTAGCGACCGGATCCGTCATCACGGGCTCGTTCAACTTCACGAAGGCGGCGGAGGAGAAGAACGCCGAGAATCTGCTGGTTATCAACTTGCCGGCGCTGGCAGCAAAGTACCTGGCGAACTATGGGGCGCATCGGAGGCACGCTAAACCACCATCATAAGGAGTCAATGGCTAAAACCGTCACGTTTCGTCCGTTGACCATTCGGCGGCCGTGGGCCTAGGCGCCGAAGCAGACACAATTCGGATTGATCCACCGCGCGCCGATGGTGAGAAAATGTCAGCTGCATTTCATGCCCCACCACACTACTGCCCCCCTTGCGAGTCAACACCCCTACACTGACACGCCAATTCTATGTAATACAGATAAAGCACATCATCACAGTTAATCCTCCGATCCTCTGGCTTCTCAAACTGCTCGCATTGCCACCGCAGCATCTTCAGCGTGGCATCACCAACTTTCGAACGGTGAAGGAACGCAATCATTTGACCTACATCATGAGCCACGGCCTCATTATTCTCAAAATACTGCGACACGCGCCCGAACGGCATACCCGTAAACTCCGGAACAAACTCGGGGTCATCCTGTCTGTTTTGATCGCCGTTGGCGACAACTGTCGCTTTCTGTTTGTCGTGACGAATAAGGTTCATCTCCCTAACGAAATCTCTTAAAGTCTCTCGATTCCACAAATGTTCGACCGTTCCGATAAATCCCTCCACTGCGCTGTAATGTGCTAACGTAGACAGTATCGAGTCCGGCCCCACGCCCCGCACTAGCAGCCAAACTCGCCTCGCCTTAATACCTTCTGCGCTATGTCCATCACATTTCTCACGAAGGATTTTCTCCCAGTCTTCCCGAAATGATCTTGCAATCTCGTCAATTTCGAATACGTGGGACGCAATCACAAGCCCCGGCATTACTCGGTGATCTTCTAGGTTAGCAATAAACTCAGATTTGATTTCATGTCGAGAGTTACTAAGGTCCTGCATGCGAGACTCAAACTGTGGCTTCCATCTATGATCGATATCATATCCAATGATTCGCAACTTAAGCTTCTTAACACTATCCAACAGGCTGATTATCTGGGAAGTCCGCCTCCCGTCTGCACAACCGTAGTCGAAAACAATCAATGACTCCCTTTTCTGGATGTCTTGAACGAAACACGTCGGCAATGCTACTTTCGAGATTTCTCCCTCCAAATGCGTGCTCTTTAGATAAGTTTCATATTGTGTTTGGTAAGCAAGTCTTAAGAAACTCCCAGCTACACCAAGCTCGGCGAACAACCACCCGAAGAGTGCAAGCCAGATCACAAGATCTTTCAAGCCTAATACATGAAACAGATGACTTCCTACAAGTACAGGATTTCCGAATAGCAAAAGAACAAGGGCGAGAGAGAGCACCGCCACAATGGATAAGTCAATCCAGACCAGCGTAGTTCTGTGAGCCTCTGCCGTGAGTGTTGTATTCTGAAAAAATGGCCGCCGGCCTATATGCATAAGAGCACTCATCACATAGACTGTGAGAAAGCCGGCCAGAGTAAAGAATCTATACCCGCACCCGATAGTAAGCCATCCTCCCGTAAATGAGAGGGCGTCTTTCGCAGTTCGCGGTTGATGGACCATAACCCATAGGGACTCGAATGCACCACAGAGATAAACCAACGTGAGCAACACTGGAACCAGTAAGTCACCGCGGGAAAGGGCGTCCCGGGGGCGCACAAATACCTTTTCTGACACAATAAGGAGCAGATAAAAGAGGTGAACACCAAAGGCAGTCGCCGCGATTAGGTTAGTCATGACGCCTGGTGACGGGACGGGCTCATCAGGATAGCGCAGCTTGGCAAAAGCGCTCTCGGCGTCGTCAATCAACTTCACATAGTCTCGCTTAGGCTCCCTTGCCACTGCTCTATCTGAATTGCTAATCGAGTACCACGCGACAGCTTCGGGAGAGCGGCGCTCGATCGCTCTACCCGCAGCATGATTGTGCTGCCTCAGCTCGGATATCACGCTGCCTGCAGCTTCTTCAAAGCTACTTGATGAAGTTGGATTAGTTGCTAATGTAACGGCGGACGTCAAGAGATCTCGAATAGCTCTCTGGTAATCAAACTTCGAACAAACACGCGAAGTTGGGCCCTTTCCCTCGTCTCTTGGAGCAGTCGAATCGGAGCTTACACTTGTCAGTCCACTGTGCGCTACCTCGGCCCTAATATACAAGATATCAGATAGAATCTGATGGCAATCAATTTGCTTAGAACTGGAGAAGAAAGCTGCAAGCGCTCCAACGAACGCCAATCCTAACGCGATAATGCGAGCGAAGCGGGCTTTCCAGCTCATTGGGCCAAGGGGATGGCTCCAATAGTCTTGGTACCTCTTCAATAAGCTTTTCCGCGGATCCCTGGCTTTGATGCTATTCAATTCCCAACTCCTCTTTCTATCGCGTTACTTCGCGTTTATGCGCATAGGTTCGACTCCGAGGAGACGGCTGAAAGTTCCCGCTCGCGACACATGCCTGCCTGATTGCCAGTGGGCGCGGTCGGGCGAATCTTACTCAGGCTAAGGGAGCCGGAAGTTGAAAGCGGAAAACCTACCGTTCAGCTCCTCCTCCGCCTTCTTCTTCGCCTCGTTCTTCACATCGACAAAGATTTCAATCACAAACTCAACAATGTCATTCGCGTCGAGAGTCATGTTGGGCTCGGTCCCAAGAGTAAGTTGGGAGGCGCTCAGACTTGCAGACTTGCCCTTAAATGCCAGCGAACTAATGTGACCATGAATAGGAAGATCATTCTGTATTTCCCACCATACCTTGATTCGCACCTTAAAAATCCACCATCCGTGACGCTTATTATGAAGTAGAGCTCGCGTCTTATTATCGACAAAGACCGTGACGTCTCCATGCGCCAACCGCACTTCCGGATCGCCCTCGTCATACTTGTACTGCCCTGCAACGACCCAGCCCGGAGCAACATCGATGTGCAAGTTCACGGCAGAACCTGTGTCGGGAATTGGATAATGTAGATCGGATGTGGCACCGGGGGGCAGTCCCTTAACCGCCAGCGAACCAATCGCGTGTTTCAGGCCTCCGCCTCGGTAGACGCCCTCAAGCCTCGAATCCGTAAACGCCACACCGATCGCCGCATCAGTATTATTGGGAGCCTTGACGTCAATTCGCGCGTCAAGGCTCTTAACGTTCGCTATAGCCGCGAATGCACCTGGCCAGTTAACTTCTCCATCCAATTTCCCGGCCGAAAGGAGAGCAGTGAAAGCGCCGCCATCGAAGTTGCCTGTAGGGAATTCGACGTAATACTTAAGGAGCCCTTTATAGTCGTCGCTATCTGGCGGTACGCTTAATGAT
>CAYXEY010000248.1:4757-7744 GCA_964464105.1 uncultured Planctomycetaceae bacterium | reverse complement strand
GACTCGAACTCGGTGAAGTCCGCATGGGGCATGGACTTCTTCAATTGGGTGAGGCCGGCCGGCGTCATTTTGCCGCCGGAGACGTATTCAGGGTTGTTCAGGATGTCATCGGGGAAGAGTTCGCCGCGTGGAATCTTGATCGAGAAGGTCTTCTCTAGGCGGAAGACGATGTCCAGAAAGTCGATCGACTCCGCGCCAAGGTCGCCGGTCAGCGTGGCCTCTTCCTTAATCTCGTCGTCGTCCACGCCCAGGGCGTCAACCAGGACTTCCTTAACCTTGCCGAAAATTTCATCTCGCGTCATCGTCGCCATCGGAGAATACGCTCCCTCATGTCTGTTGCCTTACACCGCGGCTGCCTGCATTCTCAATGCCGAAGGCCCGCCTAGCAAGCTGAACCGCTGCCGCGCGTCCGACACGAGTTTTCGATCCACTTCACCCAGTTCCGGACTTCGCTCGCCCAGATTGTAATGGCGAAGTCGAAGCCGCGCCTTAACCATTTCCTCGTCGCCGCAGCGGCCCGCCGCTTTGAAATCGCTGCTTCGCTCGTCTATCGAAACCGCCTCCACGCTGACCTCCAGCGTACGGCCGGGCGACACAAAACTCTTGTAATTGATGTTCTTGGCTTCTTCCAGCACCACCATGCTGTACCGGAAGTCCAGGGTCGATCGCACCAGCCACGAGGCCGACTGCACCATGGCCTCAAGCATCATGACGCCGGGCATGACCGGGAATGTCGGAAAGTGATCCGCCAGGTACTCCTCGGCCAGTGTCAACGCCTTGCAGGTGGTAATCCTTTGGCCGGGCTCGAGCGTCAGGATCCGGTCGATGAGGATGAACTTCATTTCGCTGTCGGCCCGTCTCAATGAATCAAAATCAGGTGACCGGCCAATCGGCCCCCGCCACCCGCCAGAGGGGGACTTGTAGTCCAAGATCAAGCGGCCTGCAAGGGGGTGCGGCCCGCATTCGTGGGATTTCTATGGGTGGCCGGCCACTCAAGATGTGAAATGGCATGCGGTTACAGGCGTCTGAAAAGGACGACCGTTGCTATGCCGGGTCAATCTGGCGTCGAGCGCCCATTCGAACTTCGCAACTGGGGGCGGATTCGGTGCCGACCCAGGCGTCCCAGGCGCCATGATCCGAGATGTCCACGCCATCCTGCTTGGCGGAGTTGTGCAGGAATTGCTGCAGCTCAATGAGAAAATGCGTGTCCATGAGCTCAGGGTGCTGTGACAGGTGGCGATGGAGTACGCGGTATACCAGTTTGAGTTCGTCAAGCGAATGGGCGGCCAGGACGGCCTCCCCACGAATTTCAAATCCCATGTCGATCTCCCGCCGGCCGCGCCGGGAGAGGGCGTGAGGCCGATCGATCAAGCATAGGCGGGGATTGAATCGCGGGCAACGCGGGGCTTTCACCCCTTCCATGGAACCGCAATTACGGGTCTCACGTCCAACACCAGAAAGGAGGGCAAGTGAAAGGACCCTTGTGCGCGCTGGTAATCGAGCAAAGCAGTTGCACATAGAGACAAGTGACTGTTTATAATCATGAGTCCCATGACCCATGCGGACCGGTGATCACGCACTCATTTTCCGAGTCGATAGACGACGCGACACGCGTGGCGAAAAGGAGATTTTCGATTGGTCAGAAGTACAAGATTGCGAACTGGGCGCGCGGACTTGCCCATCCGCGTGGCTCAATAATTCATATGTATTAACCAAGTGTCCCCAATTTCGTTTTTCCGGAATTCGCCCTCGACTTTCTGCCAAAATGGGGCCGTCCGGGAAAAAAATGACCCTTTGAACATTGACCGAAATCTCCATCTGATGTAACCTGTCACACAGCGGGTCGATTGGGCGAGTCAGGGCAGGTGCGGGTGGGTCTCGTATCGCCCGACTCTTCAAATCGTGGTTCGGGCCGGCACGCCTCCTGGGACAGTCGTGCCGGGCAGGCCCATGGCGAAAGGGCCGGCGTCCAAGCCGACGGACGCGCGGCAGATTCGCATGTGGCACGGTGCGGCGTGCTTCAATTTTCAATGCAGACATCACGATGCGACCGGGAATCCGGGTTAGGTGACCGATCCGCGGCACACCATCGTGATACGACACCGGCCGCGCATCGCGACATCGCTGGGGTTCCAACCTTGAGGTCACTCGGCTTTATTTACATTCATTCATATGAGGGTCGTGTTCATGTTTCCGTCGGCGAATGAAACAATTGTCCGATTCTGTCGCAAGTCTATTGTCTTGACCCTGGGGGCGGTGCTGCTCGGCCTTTTTGTGGGCCGTGCGCAGGCCGATGAACGCAAGTTCTGTGTCATGCTTGCAGTGCCGGTCAAGTCTTACACGGGTCCCGTCGGACAGCTTCCCAACCCCAACAATGTGTGGGACCAGTACTTCGACCGAGTCAAGCCCAATGTCAATTCGTTTGCCGAGTATTGGCGTGAAATATCTTACACGAATGTCAATGTCAGCGGCGATGTCTTCGGCTGGGTGACATTGCCATGGCCGGTATTGCCTGCCGTGGACGCGGGCGCGCCGCATGCCGCGGCGGTGCTTCCGTTCACCGATTTGAATAACAACGGCCGTTGCGATCAATTCGGTGGCGAGCGCGTGCCGGCTGCGCAGAATCAAATGTTTTTGATTGACTATAACGGCGCGGCGGCGGGGACCGGCAATCCCAATGATCCTACGTCCCCCGCTCCAACGCCCCTAAACACTCCAACGCCCGGTCTGGTCGATTTCGACGCGCAGAACAATCCATATTTCACGCCGGGCGAGCGGTTCATGGACCTCAACGGCAACGGGCGCTACGACGCGTATTTCGAACTGAGCGTTGACGGATACGAAGACTGCCAGCCCGACGGTGAAGACGAAATCGGGGTCGGTGAGGTACATCCTGGTCAGGAACGCGTCGACCTGTTCCATCGTGACCTCTGGTCGGCGCTCGCAGAGGGGCGGCCCCCAACCGGTCATGTTGTTGTCGTAGAACA
>CAYXEY010000248.1:0-4747 GCA_964464105.1 uncultured Planctomycetaceae bacterium | reverse complement strand
GTATGGCGACGCCAACGAGAATGGCCAGTTCGATTTCCCCGAGCCATTCGAAGATTTCCTCCGTATTTACATTCCGGATTCAGGCGACGCCACGTTGCGCTGGGTCAAGCTTGACCCGAGCTTGAGAAATCCGGTGGTCGGAACGCCAACGACCGTCGGCTCACGGGAGTGGGCCATTGCCTATATCAACCGTAATTATCCCGGCAACGCCGCGGGCCTGATCGCTCGCTGCGGCAACGGCCGATACGACGGTCCTGACCTGTGGATCGACGTGCCCGAAGCCAATACCAAACTCCAACAGAATTTCGAGGATTTTAGATGGTCTGGTGCTGGCGCTTCCCGCTCGCCCAATCCCGATGAGACTGATCCCGAGTTGCTTCCCCCGGCCTACCGCGTGTGTTACCCCGAGTGGCCCAACACTTACTCCAACTGGTGGACTGCTTTCTGGAATGACAAGCATGCCGGGCCTCCGGGCTCGCCACCGCCTCCGCCGGCTCCCGCGCCACCGACCTGGCCCGCTATTGGAACGACAACCGAAGGCAACCCCGGCGCCAACGTCCCGAACATGCTGCCTTTCGATCCGGCCAGTCCCGCCATTGGTGGCCCGATCATTTTTGAGCCCAATACCGGTGGCGATCGAATCACCCGCGATCAAACTTGCGGCAATGCAACCAATCCCGCGGTTCCCTGTCCGGTTCAGCCGCCGGCACTTCCGCCAACCTGCGCCGGTCCCTGCACTAGAGCGTGCAATCCTCCTGATGTCACTCCTTGTCCGCAGGGCCCCTGGCCGCAGGTGGATTTCGGCGGAGACGGCACGGTGGGCGGCCAGTTCCCCACCGGGGGAACCGTTCTGCCCGATGGCGCCGGACTGTTCTACGACGGCCCAGCGGAATTCGACGATCTGCCCTCATCCAAATATCACACGCTGCGCCCGTCAGGTCTCGGCTATGGCGGTGACGGACGATTCGGTGAAGTCACATCGACGCGCAATCAGGATGCATTCGGAGAAGACGTCGCCACCGGCGATCCCGCGTCGCCGGGCACCAGCCCCGACCAGGTCATTCCGGCCGGCGGACCATTCGCGACGCGCGTCTACGGTTCGAACGGTTACGACGCCGGCAACGTGTTGACCCTCGAGTTCCTCACCTGGCGCAAGGAAGAGCCCTCGGGTCCGGCCTTCAAGCGGGATTTCAATCTCGACGGATTGCTGGACACCGGTGAAACGCGCGATGCGAATACCGAGAATTATGCAATTGACCTCGATCCGGCGACGCCCAACGATGGCGGAGGCGGCAGCAATTATCCATACAATCGTCGACGTCTGACCGAAGACACCGTGGCAGCGCTGGACCCGTCGGTCGACTGGGACGACGTGGTTTCGCCGGTCAATACGGTCTGCAACGGCCAACCGGTCAACGTCAATTACGTATTCAGCACCGTCTTGATTCCACCAGGACTTTATCCGGACGGCCTCGCACCAGGCGGCCGCGGCCTGTTCCAGCTGCCGGCGCCGGGCATGGACCTGCCCATCAACATTGAAGAGGATCCGGGTGGATCGCTTTCACCGATCCTGTTCTCCGACTTCACCACCGCGATCGGCGCGACCGGTGAGCAGGGCGATGTTTCGCCTACGGCGTCTTTCGCCAAGGAACTCATGGCCCATGAGTTTCTGCACGTCTGGGAGGGCTTCCCCGACCTGTACGATTACGACGTCTATATCAACGGCATCGAAAACAAGCCGGTCGGCATCTGGGACATCATGTCGGGCGGGTTCGTCCATCCTTCGCCATTCCTGAAGGAGTTCGGCACTGGCGTGTGCTCGCTGGGCACGTCGCATGAGCCGTGGATTCAGACGACCAACCTACGCAATGTGCTCACGCCGCTGGAAGAGACCACGATCACGCTCACCGATTTTGCGTTCGACCCGACCCTTGCGACGTATTACTTTGAAAATCCAAATAATGCGGGCGAGCGATATTACTTCTGGCGACTGACCCGCTCGATTCCGCCGAATCCCCTGGAGATCAACTTCTCGCGGTCGCTGCCGGGCGACGGCATCATGGTGATGCACACCGACTTCGGCCAGAACTTTGGCGGCTTCGACGGCAACTTCGAAGGCTTCCCCCTGCAGCAGCGCGTGGGCACCCACTTCGCCTACAACATCGTTCAGGCTGACGGCCTGCAGGAACTCGAAAACGGCGAAAACGACGGCAACGCCGGCGATCCATTTGTCGATGGAATTCCCTTCACTGAAAACAGCGATCCGAATTCCCGGTGGTGGGGGCAGGCCCGAAGCGGCATCGAAATTCGAAACATCGTCAATTCCGCGGACACGTCGGCCGTCACCTTCTTCTGGAAGCCGCGCGTCATTCCCGAGCTTGAAATCACACGTCCTCCGGGCGGCGTGGTGGTCAACGGGAATTACATGATCAGCTACGAGGCGTTTGATTTCTTCGGCGGAACCAAGATCGAGTTTTACTTCGATCGCAATGAGTTCGGATACGACGGAACCCTGATCGGCCAGCCCGCCTCCAAGACGCCAGGCATCGTGGAATCTACTTTCCCGGTGCCGCTCAGCTCCCTGCCGGGCGACGGCGACTATTATTTCTACTCGCGTCTCGTTCCAGGTCCCGGTCAGGACGGCCTGGTCGATCCCAAATTCTCAACCCCGATCGCCGACATCGACAATCGCGGTCGCGGCGTGGTGAACAACATCACCGTGGACATTGCCAGATCCCGGCTCGAGAACTGGGTGTTGACCTGCATTGACGACTCCGTCGTCGGCGCGGAGGTCTGGCAGGTTGAAGGGTCCAAGTCGGGCATTCAGCCGAACAATGCCACCACGGGCGTGAATTATCTCGCCACGGTGCCCGGCGTCGGATTCCGCATTGTCTCAAACGCCATCATCGGCGCAGGCGCCACCGTATCTAACACCAATGGCGAGTTCAGATTGAACAATCCCGCCGCGGCCTTCGTCGCGAGCGATTTCAAACCCAACGACCTGGTCCGTATCGTGACCGGACCGTTGCCCGGGTTCTATCGCGTGATCGGCGTGATTAATCCACAGACGCTCTCGCTCGATACAGACCCTGGCAACGGCGGCGGCGTCACCTATCGCGTTCATGCATTCACCGACGGAAGCCAGGGTGGCCAGCCCGACCGATTCAGCTTCCTGACCACCGGCAAGACGCCATACAGCCGGCCCATGCTGGTTCAAAACGGCGTGGTCATACCGCGCACTTATCCGTCGATCACCGTGACCTATCCGGAGGCGGCGACCAATCCGTTCAATCAGGTCCCGCTGGCTGTGCGCTTCGATGCATCCGCATCGGTCAACGAGTTCGGACTTGATGCACCGGCCATGAACTACGTTTGGGATTTTGGAGACGGAAGCTTCAATGCCTTCGGTCCCATCGTCGACCACCTTTACACCGCGGCCAATACAACCGGATACACCGTCGTCGTGACTGCGACCAATCCCGCTACAGGCGTCACAGGCACCGCGTCGGCGCTCATAATTGTGAACCCGCCGGATGCGGATAATGACGGTGTTCTTGATGCCATCGACAACTGCCCAACAGTCACCAATCCGACTCAGGCCGACGGCGACGGCGATGGCCTGGGCAACGCCTGCGACAATTGCCCGACCATTTCGAACCCGGGCCAGGCTGACCTCGACGGCGATGGCATCGGCGACGCTTGCGATCCAGATGACGACGGCGATGCCATTCCGGAATCCGCGGGGCCTCCTTGCGCCGGCGGCAACACCGCCGGTTGCTCGGATAACTGTCCGGGTATCAGTAATCCAATCCAGGCCGATGCCGATGGCGACGGCCGTGGCGATGCCTGTGACAACTGTCCGAACGCAGCGAACCCAACTCAAATCGATGGCGACGGCGACGGAGTTGGTGATGCGTGCGACAACTGTCCGGCCTTCGCCAACCCCCTTCAGGTGGACACCGACGGCGACGGCGTCGGCAACGGATGCGATACGTGCCCGCTGGACAATCCCAATGACTCTGATGGCGACGGCATTTGCGACGCTAACGACATGTGTCCGGGCTTCGACGATACCGCCGATGCCGATGGCGATACCAAGCCCGACGGCTGCGACGTCTGCCCCGGTTTCGACGATCGCATCGACACCGATGGTGACGGCACGCCCAACGGTTGCGATGCCTGTCCGAACGATAATCCCAATGACTCAGACGGCGACGGTATCTGCAACTCGCAGGACCAATGCCCGGGCGGAAACGACAATGCCGACGCCGATGGCGACGGCGTATGCGATGCCCGCGACCAATGCCCCGGCTTCAATGACGCCGTCGACACTGACGGCGACACCAAGCCTAACGGCTGCGACATCTGCCCCGGCTTCGATGATCGCATCGATTCCGACAACGACGGTGTTCCCAATGGATGCGACCTCTGCCCGAATGACAGCGCCAACGATTCAGACGGCGATGGAGTCTGCAATTCGGTCGATCAATGCCCCGGTTTCAACGATGCCATTGACGGGGACCATGACGGCGTGCCGGACGCCTGCGACCTGTGCCCCAACGGCAATAACAACCTTGACGGCGATCAGGATGGCTTCCCCAATGGTTGCGACAATTGTCCCGATCGCTTCAACCCCGATCAGGCCGATGGCGACGGTGATGGAACCGGAAACCCCTGCGATGGTTGTCCCGCCAATGCCGGCAAGGTCTCGCCCGGCCAGTGCGGCTGCAACTTCCCCGATGTCGAC
>CAYXEY010000247.1:0-7769 GCA_964464105.1 uncultured Planctomycetaceae bacterium | reverse complement strand
AATCGAGTCGCCGCCTGAGCGGCACGTCCGTCAGATCGAGTCGTAGTTAGGACACTTCATGACTGTGAGGATCAAAGAGCCAGAGGCCCCAACCACCGGCCAAGGCGTTTGCATCATTGCGCGAGATGGATCCACGAGCAACCGTTGGACTTCGGAGGAGGGCCGCCCCCATTCCGTTACAAAGTCCTCGCCTCCCGCTGTCGTGCTCGCACCGTGCCCATGAGTTCCTGAGCCAGCCATTCCCGGTCCGTCTGCGGTCGATCCATGCCGCTGGCGAAACGGATTGCCTCGGCGGCCAACTGGCGATCACCCTGCTGCGCCAGCTTGTGCGCGACAGCCTGCCAACCACGCTGTATCGTGGCACGCGTCTCCAGCAGTGGTGCCTTCCTGCCTAGCTCCGACCGGAAGCCGCCGCCGGCGACCTCGCTAGCCACTGCCTCCGCCCGCGCCCGCATGAAGCTGGACTCACCGCGCCGACTCGCCCGGTAGATGCCGTCCTTCAGCGCCTTGCGGCTCTGGCCCCGCACCGCGCGCTCGGTGGCGTTGGCCGCCACACCCACCTCGCGCAGATGGTCCGCAAACTGCAAGCGCCAGTGTCGGAGCGTGGCCTTCTTGATGTTGAGGCGCGCACCCTCCTCGCTCATGGCCTTGAGGACCAGGTGTACATGCGGGTGCGGCTCGTCAGTGTGCAGCACCATTGCGTAGCGATGCTGGCCGTAGAACTCCTCGCGCGCGAAGTTGCGCACGGCCGACAGCACCTTCTGCGGCGGCGTGCCGGGCGGCATGGAGAACATCAGCTTGTGGACCAGCTTCGGAGGCCTGCAAGCGGGATTGGCGGTGAGGTTCGCCTGCGGGCGCAGCTCGTCGAGGTCCAGATCCCAGTCCTCGATCAGCGCCTGCCCGACGCGCCCGTGCAGCTGATTTCCGTCATCGCTTTCCAGCGTCAGGTCGCCATGCCTGCCGATGTAGTCCAGATGCTTGCCGACCGCTTTGAGGTCGCTGCTGCCTCGCGGCAATACCTTCACGATCACCTCCGGCGCGCGGTGGACCGTCCGGCGAATGTGTTCGACCTGCGCGGGCGTAGGCAGGTCGCCAGCCCGCGACCCGCCTCGCGCGTAACTGGCGATGTTCAGCAGGGGCTCGCCCCTGGGCAGCCTAAACGTCTTCGCCATAGCCGCTCTGCCAACTGGTCAGGTTCGCCTTCAGGAGGTCTCGGGTGTGGTCGCGCAGTGCCTCGCAGACCTTCAACATGGCCCGGAACTCTTCCCGCACCGAACCAGGCAGCCGGCCGCCCTCGTTCGCCACCCGAGCGATCTGGTTGAGGTTCCGACCGATGGCGGCCAGTTCGCCCACGCTGCGCTTCAGGGCCAGCAGCTCGTTCTTCGGCAACGGAGCGAGCTGTCTCAGATGGCATCGCGTCAGGATCGATACGTAGGTGGCTGGCCGCATCCCCCGCGCGTCGGCACGCGCCTGCAGCAGCAGCCGGTCGTCGTTGCGCAGGCGCACATAGACCCGTCGACTGCCATGCCCCGCTGCCTCCTTGGGTCGGTGGCGACCACGCTCCCTTCTGTCCGGTGCGAGGGCCGTCGGGACTGCCGAGCAGTCCCCGTCAGCTGCCTGCACTTCGCGGATGACCAGGCGCTTGAGCCATGCGGATTCGCTCAGATGCTGACGCTCTGCCAGCACCCGCACCTGCTCCTTCAATTCCGAGGGAAGCCGTGCCTTGATGAACTCCGTTGCAACCATGGGCCACATCGTGGCTCCTTGGCCGCCGCGAGGCTATCCTGCGTATCGCTCCAAATTGCACCAATACCCCTTACCACTACTCCTCCGCACTCCCAAAATCTCCGTAGACAATTGATATGACCCATGCAGATTTCGCGAGTCTGCCACTACGATTGAACAACTACTTGGAACTCACCCTTGAAACATTCACCTCTGAAGCGGTTCTGGTGGGCGGCACACTCTAGATATCCAAGAATCGTCCCTTTCAAGGGTACGAGACATCATGGGCGATCGGATGAATGGGACAGGAAGGACAATGCTGAAACAGCACTTCCGCTGACGGAAGGCCTGAACGTCATATGCATCTGGGGCTCAGAGCTTTTCGGGCCTACCGAGATCGACAATCTCTACAGAGGCCTGGACCGCTTGGGGTGGGCCTCCGGAGGGATGGCACACAGGGGCTGCGCAGACTGGATCCGACAACAGAGAAGGTCTGGCGGTGGGGGCTGGTTGAATATCGGGATTATCCACCCCGCAGCCTACGAGGGTCACAACCTCGACCGCCTGTCTGCCACTTTGCCCGCCGGCGTTACTTATCTCCTCGCGTACATACACCAGATCTGCCCGAGCCTCACCTGCCTGCAATTGGCATTCGTGCTAGACGAAGATCTACACGGTGTGTTTGCCCAAGAGCTCTTGACTCCTCGGAAAAGCTACAGTGAGCCGGATCGCCAACATGTCGGCGTCTATCGCATTCCCGGCCCATTTCATATCAAACAGGCCTCGATTGCCGAACGAAGGAATGAACTGCAGCAGATGGTGACAACTTGGATGGGACGATACTTCCCCGGTCTGTTCATTGGCACGTTTGAAACGCACCCTCCGACAGCCGAACTGATCACCACTCGCAATATTCCCGTCCTTGGGCGCATCTCCGGCGAAGCACATCAAAGCTGGCGTCACGTGATCGCTGGCTACGGTCACCACGGATTGTGGAAGTTTCAGGATCAAGACACATTTCTTGTTGCGACCCCGGAACAAGAAGACACCGGAAGCTCGCACACCCACATCAGCATATGCACGGAACGCCTCCCGCCCGATGCACTCGCGCACTACGGAAGCAAGGACCACACTGCGCACATCGCATATGTCCACGGGATGGTCGACGGGTTGCTATCCCGATTCGCGGTGCGCTCCCTGATGTTTATTTTCCGCGCGTCACTGATGGAGATGCGGGATCAACTCCGCTTGGTCGCGCTCCACAAGCTACGAACGAAGAAGCTATTGCACTACGTGCAACATTTCCACAGCAGAACCGTACACGTTCCAAGTATTGCCCAGGAAGTCGAATACACGTCTGCTCCACCATTTGGCTACAAACACGAGTGCGAAGGTTTCGTCGAGGCTGAACCATTCCGTGATCGTCCCGCTGCGACACTCGGCGATCGTCTCGCCGATCATGTAAATCAGCTCGCGAAGCAGCTTCTTATCGATGACAAGGCCACTCGTGACACACTAAAGCAAATCTTCGAAGTGATAGCCGCTCGCGAAAACATCAAGACGCAGCGAAGAATGGAGATTGTCGCCGGTCTCGCGGCACTCCTTGCGGCTCTTACGTTGTGGATTGGCTTTCCCGCATGCGACCGGTGGCCCCAGTGGCTACACGAATACGCTGAACCGCTCTGCAAGCTAAAGGGCTACGAGGCTACCAACACTCCCTAGCTAGTGTGGATACCGCTCGTCCACGACAGGCACAAGTCGAGAGAGTTCCTCACGCCCACTCGCCGCAAATCGCGGCCATGACTCGCCGGCGCCCTGCCGGCGCCCACAGCGCTGCGCGGAAGGCCATGTCCGGCCACACGCCCGACAGGGGGTGGTCCGCGTGCAACAAGGAGGACATCACCCGACCTGCCCGCTGGTACCGCGTGATCTGGGAGTTCCTGCGAGACTGAAATGCTTGCAGCGCGGACGCGAGCTCATGTTCCGAGGCGACAGAGAGCTCTTCTGACAGCGTTACCGCATCCACCAATGCCATGTTTGCACCCATGCCGAGCAGCGGATCAAGCGCATGCGCTGCGTCTCCAATCACGACACAGCGCCCCGTCGACCAGCGCGGCATCGAAACCGTCGCGTAGCGCGAGAAGTGCATCGCCTCGAAACCGGGCAATGGCATGAGCAGATTGTGAGACTCCGGACTGACGGAGAGAGCCTGGTCGCGCCAGCTTGTGAATGACATACGATCAGGCGCATCGAACTGCGCGACAGCCATGTTCTGAAACCAGGCCAAACACTGGCGGCCGTGCTCATCCCGACCACTCGGCAGCAGGCCGATCACATCAGATCCACGCCGGAACCGCTGACGCACAATGTCACCCGCAATAGCTGCAGGCCGAGGTACAGTCACGGACAACGCACCCCATTTGCAATTGGAAACTTCATTGCGAAGGTTCAGGCAATCTCGCAATGTCGAGCGCATGCCATCAGCGACGACGGCGACGTCAAAGTTCCCGCGATCTGTTGCCTGCACTGAGCCCAATGCCACCGAAGAGGATTCCTCGCGGATGGCGGTGACAGCGCATCCAGACACGATTGCCACACCACTGGCTTTGGCGCTTTGGACCAGCAAGGAGGTCAGTGCGCCTCGCAATATCCCAAGTGCCTGGCTGCCCGGCCGAAACTCCTCATAACAGAGGTTCGCAGTCACCTCACCAGAGACGTGCTGGCGGACGAGTCGCGCTATTGGTGACCCCCACTTGCGTGCTTCGTCCAATAAACCCAGCTTCTGCAGAACCGACAACCCACAGGGCTGCAACAACAGGCCGCCGCCCGCGCCGGGCACTGCGCCCTCCCGCTCAAATAGGATGACCTCATGGCCGCTGCGCGCCAGGAGCGCGGCGGTCGCAAGTCCGGCTACGCCCCCGCCAATGATGGCAATGCGCACGTGGATTCAGGTCGTGTCAGACCGCCGTGGGACGGTAACAGTCCCGAGCACATTCAAGTCCTGCTGCCAACGGTGCGCACAGCAACATTAGTGAGCGAACCCATGCCCCACGATGATGTGCGATCGCGGCACACAGCGCAGGCACACCGACCAGCAATTCCTGCCCGCCAGAACGCAGCAAGAGCCTCGAGGAAGACGGTTCAAGGGTGGTCCGTGTCGCAATGCTCAGCATCCAGCGCAATCGGGCAGGCCCCACCCGCCGACCCGGCCACACAACCTCTAGATCGTCAGGTGCGCCAGACGAACACAGTAGCCTCAGGAGGCGGCGCAGATGCAGATTCGACGAGGAGGGCAATGCGTCCAGTCGAACTAGTTCAGGACGCGGCTCAAGCTGAGCTGGCAACCGCACCGACCAGACCAGTCCCAACTGCTGAAGTGCCGCAAGAACCCACCAACCCGGATCCCATTCGCCGGGGTGCAGTCCGAGCCGCGCTGACCCCGGAAAAGCATGGTGATTGTTGTGCCAGCCCTCACCCATTGTCAGTAGCGAAGTCCATCGAATATTGCGTCCCTGAACTGCGGCACCACGAACCTCATGGTGCATTTCCCCATGGTTGTGGGCGAAGTAGCCAATCAGCCAGTGACCGAAGACTCCCGCTGACACGCGGGCACATACACCGAATACCACGAAACTCCAGCCACCCCACAGGTAGAACAAGACGGCCACCGGCAACTGCTGCCACATCCATGTCCGTTCGAGAAAGCGATAGAAAGCGTCGTTCGCAATACGCGGTTCAAGCTGGATTTCCGGTGCATTGATCAGCTGGAGATCACAATTCAACTGCCACCAAGCGTCGAGGCACGGGCCTCGGCCGTGTCGCAGATATGGATGGCAATCCGGCAGACGCTGCGCGTAGTCCCGGAGCTCATGCTGCCGGAGCAGACCCAAAGGTCCAGCAAGACCCACCTGCACTCCGAGATATACCAGGGTGCGCTCAAGCCAGCGTGGACACTGGAAGCTGTCGTGTATCAGCTTGCGATGGCTGCCCAGCGAATGCCCGAACAGCAGGACAATGCCTGTCGAGACGATGAACAACGCAAACGCGCTCCACGAAAACAACAGCACACCGCCAAGCAGTGCCACCAGCGTCATCCCGATGAACCAGATCGACTTGCCCGGCGACCAGCGAACTACACCCTCGATGACCGCCGCCTGATCGGTGGCACGCACGCGGTGCTTGGCGAGACTCTGTGGCAGTGCGTTCATCACTTCTCCGAAGCGTCAGGACTTGGCACGACTCCGGGCAAGACGCCTGGACTCGCGCCTAAGTGGACCGCCGACCGGACAAACCTCCATGGCAAATCCTGTGAGGGTATTGACCAAGTTGTCCGGGGTGAGTTTGTAGAACACGAGCTGACCGCGCCGCTCGCTCTGCACGAGTCCCGCCGCCTCCAGCACTGATAGGTGCCTGGAAACCGCCGGCGAACTGATGTTGAAGCGCTCGGCTAGTTCCAGAGTCGTCAGTTCGGTCCTGGACAGATAAGCGAGGATCTGTCTTCGGGGCCGCGACGCAAGCGCGTCAAAAATCCGGTCGGTTTGCATTGCAGCCAAGTATTAACTAATCGGTTAATCGTATGCAAGCCGAACTTCCGTGTATTTGGCGCAACACCCTGCTCAGTGGCTCCTCGATGCAGGGTCCCCAGTAACCTGCGACATTGCGCGCCCCTCCTGCTGGCGCAACTGGTCCAGATGGTCCGCCCACGCCTGCATCATCTTCGCGCGAGGCTCCAGGTACAGGGCATGGTTGTAGGCCGCACTGACCGCATTGCGCTCCTGATGGGCAAGCTGCAGCTCGATGTGCTCATGCGGCCAGCCCTGCTCATGCAGGATGGTGGAGGCTACGCCTCGGAATCCGTGTCCTGTCATTCGGCTCCGGTAACCCATTCGATACAACGCGAACAGCAGTGTGTTGTTGCTCATCGGTTTATGCGGATTCAAGTCGCCGGGAAACACAAACTCGCGGTCGAACGAGATTGCCTGAAGCCGTTCGAGAATTGCCTGGGCCTGCTTGCTCAGGGCGACGACGTGGGGCGTCTTCATTTTCATCCGCTCGGCCGGAATGTCCCACCGGGAATCCTTGAGATCG
The DNA here is from genome assembly GCA_964464105.1 of uncultured Planctomycetaceae bacterium. GTDB lineage: Bacteria > Planctomycetota > Phycisphaerae > UBA1845 > UTPLA1 > CAYXEY01. The sequence goes on along the minus strand of CAYXEY010000247.1, from coordinate 956 downwards.
AACTCCGGCCAGCGCGCACCGATCAGCTCCGAGGTCCGCACGAAAGTCAGCGCCATCAGCTGCAGTGCCAGGCGCGTGTGCTCGCCGCCGGCGTAGCCATCGATGGCGCGTAGCAGATCGGGAAGTTCCCTCGCAGTCACGCGCGGGTAGTTGCGCTTCTTGCGGGCCTTGAGAATGACGGAGGGCTTTACCTCTGCCACAGGGTTGCGTGGCGCCAGGTCGTTGGCCACGGCGTATCGCATGATCTGCCCGCAGTTCTGTAGCAGCCGCCTTGCGATTTCCGATGCGCCACGACGCTCGACCTTGCGCACGGCATCCCGGAACTCGGCGGCCGTCAGTTCCGCCACGGGACGGGCGCCGATGCCGGGAAAGATGTCGCCCTCCAGCCGGGTGACCACGTAGTCCACGTACCGCTCGGACCGACCCGGCCGCCAATGGGCAAGCCAGGCACGCGCCACGGTCTCGAAATCCCGGCTCAGGGCCTGCTTCGCCGCGCCGGGGTCGATACCCTCGGCGAGCTCGCGCCGCGCCTCGTAGTGGCGCTCCCTTGCTCTCGCCAGCGACACGTCGGGATAGGTTCCCAGAGCCAACGTCTTCTGCTTGCCGTTGAATCGATAGTTGAAGCGCCAATAGCGCCCGCCGTTGGGATTGACCTGAAGGTACAGCCCTCGTGAATCGGCGAGCTTGTAGGGATTCTCCGTGGCTCTGGCCGCGCGAACCTGAGTGTCCGTCAGCATTTGATGGTATCTCCCGGCGTCACCGGTGCAGATACCCTCAAAAGTACCAGCACCTCGTTGAGACATACCGAGAGCTTGGGAGACGCCGTGAGACCGCAAAACCCTGAGTTTCACGGCATTTTCGGCATTTCCCGTATCGCCCGAGCCGGCGTGAGACCAGTAATTGGCGGAAGGGGTGGGATTCGAACCCACGAACACCGTGAGGTGTTGCCGGTTTTC
>CAYXEY010000246.1:1316-7778 GCA_964464105.1 uncultured Planctomycetaceae bacterium | reverse complement strand
GACGTGATTCGATGAGTCGTGTGCCGCCGATTCCCGCGTTCATCGTACTCGTGAAGCGTGATATTGCCGCGATTGTCAACTTCACGCGTGACAAAATTGGATCCACAGCCGCTGCATCCACCCATTCCCGCGTCGTAGTCGTAGGTGGTGACATGCTCGGTCTGATTGCCTGGCGTGGTGTGCGTTCCCTGCTGATGCCGCTTCTGCCGGAGATTGCCGGCCCTCCTCCGCGGTGCATCGGGATCGAGGTCAGTTTCGTAGGTAAACCGGGTGATGTCGCCGTTGGGATGGGTAATACGCGTGACCAGCGAATCGTTGTTGTAGCCCCAGGTGGTCTCAAAAAACGGCGGATCATTGGGTCGAAGCCTGTTGACTGGCCGATTGCTTCCGGGTGTGGTCGGTTGATCGGGATCGGCCCGGCCGGTGTACTCCCGTTTGCGCACCAGGCGATTGCGCACGTCGTAGTCATACTCGGTCACATTGCCGACGCGGTCATTGACGATCGTCCGCAAGACCGCCTGGGTATTCTCAATGGTCGGCAACATCGGGATGTAGGTCAGGTCGATGTTGTCTCCCACATCGCCCCAGGTCTGGCGCATGACACGATCGAAGTTCCGATCGATCGGATCGAGGGTCGGGTGATAGACATTCCGCAGGAAAGTCTGACCCTTGGCATCGGTGATGCTGGTCAAGTTGTGATTGAGCCGTTCGTCGGTAAACCCCCTGGAGTAGGTATAGGTAACCGTCTTGCCGTTCGGGAAATCATTTCCGGTAGGCGTGCCCGTGACGGCCGGGCCGGTGACGGACTTGAGATCGCCGGCCGATCCATGTTCATCGCCATTTGCGTAATACTGGTAAACCACTTGGCGACCGGTGAAATCCGTAACCGTGCCGATGTGACCGTCGGACGTGTAGCCAATCGTGATGTCGCGGCCGAGTGTGTCCGTAATTTCCGTGAGCCGCCCCGTGGTCCTGTCGTAGGCAAAAGTTAGTGCGTTGCCATTGCGATCAACGATCTGGCGAATTCGACCGGCCTCCGGACTCCCATCTGTGGCATTGAATATCAGAGTGCTCTTGTCGGCACGGAGCATTGTGTAGGTGCCATCAGGATTACGGGAAACCTCGCGGAAGTACTCCTCTCGCGTCCACTTGTCGCCCGGCTGAATCGTGAAAGTATCGCGACGCATGGCGCCGTTGTAGAAGACAAGGCTCTGACCATTGCGCTCGACGCGCATGTTGTAGGAGAAGTCCCAACCGTTGCCCTGGGCGGAATTGGGACCGGTCTTGGAGCCATAGGTTCGCTCCCAAATGAAATCCTGACCGCGCCCGGGTATTCTCAAGTCCACGAACGAATCGTGCCACTCGCCCGAGTAATAGCGAATGGGATCGGTCTTGCCATCGTTGTCCCCACCCTGATCACATGGACATTGATCGCAATTGGGGCCTCCGTCACCGGCGTTCGGAGGAGGCTGGCAGGACGTTGGGATCGTGTATGTAGGCGGAGGATTGTAAGTCGTACCGCCGCCACCACCGCCCCCGCCGCCGCCACAGCCGCCGGGCGGGCAACCACCGCCGGGGGGCGCTCCCGGGCAACTCACCGGGAATCGATAATAAGTTGGCACCCAATAATAGACAGGTACGTTGCAAATCAGGAACCAGCGTAATCCCGATGTGACCGATGACGAGCAAGGCGACGACTCAATACCCGATGCGATACGACGAATCGTAACGGGCACGGTAATGGGGGTCGGCTGGACACCCGCTGGAACTCCCGGAATGTCCCCGATTTGGGTTACGAGAGCCGTTACTTCATAGCCTGGAGGCGCATTGAGAATTAATTCAGCGCCTTGAGCTCCTAGCAAGCCCCAATTTCGAATTTCGTAATCAACCTGAATTTCCTCTCCGACTGCGAGATCGAGATCGACGACTTCTGGCCTAAGCGTAACGACTGGTACTGGCACCCATGTCTCGAATTCGACCGTAATGACAATGTTGTAAACGTCTGGGACTTCTGTCGGCACCACTGTCCAGTTGTATGTGACCTGGCTGCTTTGGAGGAATGCTGTGACTGGGGCCTCTTCGCCCTGCAATACCTGCGCTATTGTTTGAAACGGATTGTGGCCCGGCGCCGTGACGTTAACGGTGTAGAATCCCTCAGGAATCGAGTTGAAGACATGAATGCCTGTGGAGTCAGTTGTCGCTGAGGCAACAGTTGCTCCATCAATAGGGTCGACGATGGTGACCGTTGCTCCCGCGAGAAGCGGTCCGTTAGGACTTCCTGGTGATGCGCCGGGACCGTAATAGGTTAACTCGTCTTCTACGCGTATGCGGAGACTTCCCACCTGATTTGATCTGACGCGGAACGAAAATGGGATGCTTAAGCTGTTCGTATTGTCGCCAATAACAGCGAGCGTGCCTGTGTGGTTCACCAAGGCAACCCCGGTCGTCGGCGTCAAGGCGATTTGTACATTTCTCGTCTGGCCCGGCGGAATGTCTCCCAGAGCAGAAGGAGTCGAGAGCACCATCCAGGGCCCATTGGGGCACGATTGGGGAGTTGCGGCACAATTGGCGCTGCCAGGCTCCAGAACACAGCCCGGATACGGCAGGCAGGGGGCTAAGACTTGGACGTTTTGAGCGAGTGCAGCGCCTGTATTGGAAACGGAGAATTCGACAACCGCCTGCTGTCCGATGTTGACCGATGATGTCAGCAAACTCGGCGAGAAGGTGAGATAAGGCGTCTGTGATGAGACATAGACATTCAGCCGGGATTCCGTCATCACGACGCTCTGGCCGTTAATTGTTCCCTTGAATCTAATTGTGATGGGAATTGGCAAGCCTGGCGTTGACGACAGCGCGTTCGCCGACAGCGAGAACGTTGCAGCTAACACTTGAAGCGGCGCAAGTTGCGTCGGTGGCATTATGCTAAACTGGAGTGGTGCAATCGCCCCTTCAACTTCCGCGATAATCCCGGTGATTGGCACATCCGCTAGATTTCGTAGCCCAATTCCTCCCTGAGTAACCGGGTCGCCAACTCTGATTCCCTGCGCGAATTCTGCAGGCTCCGCGCGCATAGCCTTGAGCACAAACGTGTCTTGCGGACTTGCGGGGTTCTCCGGAACTGCGGGATGCTCAGCGAAAACACTATACAGTCCTGCCTCGTTGGGAACCGGGCGGAACGTAAGCGAAAAATTTCCGCTTCCGTCGGTCACAAGCGGCTGCAAGAAGTCATTCTGCGTAATAACTCGACGAGTACCTTGGACGCGAATCCGGACCGTCACAGGCACTCCTGGGGCCGGCGCCCCGTTTGCAAGATATGTCGCTCGTCCTGTTAGGCTAATTGCGACTGGCGCCAGTGACGTCGCCGAGGCACCCTCTTGAAATGCAGTTTCGACCGTTGCTGTGTAATCTGGTGCCTGAACTTCAAGGACGTGGGCGCGGAAATTGTTCGTATCCCCAGTGCCCTCCTCAATTCCATCCAATGCATCTGCCAGGACAAAGAGGTGATATGTGCCTCCAACTCCAGGGGCATCCAGCGTCTTGGATCGCGGATAAGTCTGGTTGGGGCCAAGGATCGCGGAAACAGGAATCTCAGCTAGCTGTACATCAACCGGATTGCCTGGAGGCTGCGGAGGAGGACTAAATTGATCGTCAAGAGATAGAAACACACGATCTACCCAGGACCCGTTTGCGGTTCCCTGACCAAGATTCTTGGTCTGCCACAACATCGTTAGCGATTCGCCTGTGAACACCTGCGTAGGTGCTGTGATGCCAGTTACCTGTAGATCTGGCAGGTGAAGTTGAATCACCAGTGTCGGCGCACCAGCAACCCGCATGTTGTTTCCCTCACCACCGGGACCGGGCTCCGAAAGGTGATGTTCGGTGTCGGTGACAACAACGAGGTAGTAGTTCCCTGAGATGCCTGGGGGAAGCGAAACCGCCTGGCTAACGACATACTGGTCGCCAGCAGCAATGGTCCCGTTGTGAGCAAAGCCGTTCAGAAACACTGCATTTGCCCCGCTGGGGACGGCGGACAAGAACACCCTGTCCACCCAGCCTCCGAAGGCGGGTCCAGTACCCGTATTCTGTACGGTCCAGGTTACGATGGCACTTTGGCCGTCGTACCCAACGGGTGGAGCATTGATTGATACGACTTGCAAATCTGGGTATGGAGTTGGCTGGAGCTGGATTGGCAGGGTTGCCGCAACGTTGTCATCTTCGTTGCTCTCAGGTAGCGCCTGATTGTTGTCCGTTCGGACCAACAGGTAATAGGTGCCTTGTGCCGTGTAATTTGTGGGCAAAGTGACAATCGTCGCTCGATCATAAGACGCGCCAATTGCCAGCGGAGAATTACCGGGTGGATTGACGGCCAGCGCTGCGTCGACTCCTGCTTCAAAGGTCGTATTATCTGACAAGAATACACGATCATTCCAAATTCCAGTGGCGATACGGTTTCCAGTATTAGCGACCGTCCATTCAATCGAAATATTGGAACCAAAGGTCGCACTGTTGGACAACGCATTTATTGCTGTTACTTGAAGATTAGGACGAGTTCCAAGTGTAATATTCGTCACAGCAGTCGCAACGCCAACGTTGTTCGCCTCTCCCCCAGGCTCGGACAGAGTATTCGCCGCGTCGGTCCGAACTACGACATAGAAGTCGCCAGCGTACTGATAGGGAACAAATACATTCGCGTTCCTAGTATAACTGGAGTTAGCGGCGATTGGACCACTTTGGTTGAATTGAGCGATCTGAACGTCTGCACCAACAGACACTGGTCGCAAATACACCCGATCGACCCAGTTGCCCAATGCTTGCCCGCCTCCCTGGTTTCGCACCGTCCATTCCACTGGAATGAGCTGTTCAGAAACTGCAGTAACGGGACCCGTCACAGTCTGTACAATCAAATCCGCATTGAGGCACGTTGTGCACACCGATGCAGATCGCGAATTGTTGGTTTCGCTCAGCTCTTGGACTTGTGAGTCCACATCAACGGTCACGATGACCCAATAAATGTCTCCAGGTGGCAGCGACGGAATCTGGACAGTCTCAAGTCGCTCAACAGTGGCTCCAGGCCCCAACGGCCCAGCGAACTGGAAAGTTGCAATCGCCGTATCGTTTCCTGGCAATGGATCGGACGAGACAAATAGGCGCTCTCGCCAATTTCCGGTCGCCGCCGTATCGCCTCCATTCATGACCGTCCACGCGATTTGAACAGGCGTCCCGGGCTGCGCATTCGGTGGTGGTGTTAATGCCTGTATCTGAAGGTCCGGAAGCGGCGCAATTGTGACTTGTGTCGACGCAAAGTTGTTTCCTGGACTGTCGCCAGAGTTGGGAATAATGTCACCAACAACGATCCACAGGGTCTGCGGACCAAAAATCCCCAAGGTTGACCACGGGATCGTGGCGGTTACCGAACCATTCGCCGGAATCGCCAAGCCGGCGGTTTGTCCGATTAGCAAACCACCGTCTCCAGGCAATGCACCTCGATATGCCGAGGCTCGACACTGAACTGGGACAGCACCATTGTTGCGAATAATGGCCGAAATCGTAGCCGGAGTCAACGAAGCAGGAGACACCGTAATCTCTTCGCTGATTATCGAAACATCCAAGAGTGTCGAGACCGTGAAGCGAATAACGTCGGTAGCACATGCTTGTTGGCTATTGATAGCCGCTATGGAAATATCGTAAGTTTGACCCAGCTGAGAAGGGGCAGGAGTGAAGGACAGCGTACCAGTGGCCGGATTGCCGCTCACGCTCTGAATTGTCATGTTCTGGGGAAGACTGGCCGGGAAATGGCGAAACTCAATTGTGTTTTCAGGGTTCGCATCGGCGGCATAAAGATTCAAAACGATAGGTTGACCTACAAGCGCATCAAGCTCGTCAGGCAGATCCGTAAAAGTTGGTGCAGGCCCTGAACCAGAACAGTTAAAGTCAAACTGCAAGTCAGCGAGAAATACGCCACTGTCGACGAATCGATCGAATCCATCGGCAATAACAAACTTCAATGAGTGCAATCCTGGATTCAGTGAGGTCTGAACTACGATTTCGCCCGTTAACCCATCGTATTCAATTGGGAAATTAACTGCGGTCTCCCCTTGCTGCGGAGTTCCAGAGTTATTGAGTGTTATTGCCTCGCTGTTTACGGTGATCGGACGGCCCAGACTGTCAAGTGCGATATTGACACCGTCAAGAAATATCCCAAATCCATCGTTATATTGCTGCCCGACAAACTCAGGATATTCATCTGAGCCAAAAATAAACCTGAGACGAATGGTGTCCAAGAGGGCGTCGTTCGTGAAATTGATAGTGACCGATGTCGCGTCAAATGTTGGGTATCCGAGAAGGCCTGTCAAGTCAGCATCGCCTGGTTGCGCCGTACTCCAGCTCCATGCCCCAAGTGTGTTTTGATCTGGAGGAACTCGGCCGTTGCACAAGAAAAGGCCATCCGGCATGAGCAGATTC
>CAYXEY010000246.1:0-1306 GCA_964464105.1 uncultured Planctomycetaceae bacterium | reverse complement strand
GGATGACCGGCATATATTATGGAATCGACCACTACTCCGGATGGCAGTGTTGGGGACAGCTCGCTTATGATCTGTTGCACATCCGTCACGGGCTCAAAGACAATCCCGGGACCGAGCGAACCGGGGGAAGTGTATGGGGCGTCGATTGATCCGCATGCGCAGCGAAGTCTCTTCTTCGTTGATGGGCCTTCAATTCCAGGCTGCAAAATCTCGCCGGCGGGAGTGTCGGAATGGTCTAATACGATTGGCCTTGGACCCGTTTGTCCCATGAACACGGCGGACATCATGATTAACAAGATTCTCTTTATCACAAATGCCCCTCAATCTAATCAATCGATTGGTACTTCTAATAATTAATTAACCGGCTTATTTCGTTATGACTTCACTGTGGCAGTAGTTGGTGAACAAATGCCGCGATATCCGCACCGTTTGAAACTCCATTCTGATCAACATCAGAGAGGTGCAGCGACGCGCATGCACTGAACTCAGTTGCATAGCTGGCTGGACTTATCAATGCCTGAATGAATGCGGAAACGTCATTGGCGTCAAAGCTCTTGTCGCAATTGCAATCACCCGGGCGTTCCTGCAAGATCATGCCATCGCCGTAAGCAAATCCATTTCCGCCCGCGAAGCCCTCAGTCAGTTCCTCCCATATGTTGCCGGATCCTGGTTGTCGAATGAAGACCTTCAATCCGTGGGTAATAAGCGTCGAGCCATTAAGACGAATAAGCCCGTCCGGTCCCCCAAGCCCATAAAGATATAGCGCCTCTGGATTTCCGGTTACGCGATTTCCGTTGTCAAATGCATCAATTAATTCAACAATAGTTGACTGTGTCGGCGTGCCGATGACTAACTGCCCGAACCCAAAATTGCCGTTATTGCCTGGATCAACTGCACCCGAGTTGACACCCGATACTTCCAAAAAATGCGAACTAGCACCCACTATTTCAAGAGTTCCGCTTGTGGCTTGATGGACGCTTTCGGCCGTTAGACGATGAGTAAAATTCCCGCCAATAACAACTCGTGCGCCTGAGGACACGCCAAGGGCTCCTGAAACTAATTCAATTCCGCCCGAAAAGACGATCAAAGAATCCAACCCTGTACAAGAAAGCTCAACACCCGAAGCAGATGGTAAATCGCCAATTTTAATGACGCCACCACCGGATACTAAGAATCGCTTATTGCCCGCGCCGGTTATTGACGCAAGACTGGAAATATCAATAAGTCCATGACTTGCGGAAATAAATCTTAGATTATCATCGCCACCGTTTGGACTCATCGCCGCCTGCAATCCCGAGAGGTCAAT
>CAYXEY010000245.1:0-7786 GCA_964464105.1 uncultured Planctomycetaceae bacterium | reverse complement strand
CACGACGACCTGTTCCAACCCTGCTGATTCGTGCACGATGTCCGTCCCTTTCCCGTCGTTGCCGCTGTTGCGGACGCAGATGCGCACGCCGTAATTCTTGCCCAGCTCGATGCTGCGGCCGTGCATGACCTGCGCCCCCAGTGAGGCCATTTCGAGCATCTCGTCGTAGAAGATCACGTCGAGCTTCTTCGCCTTGGACACGATGCGCGGATCGGCAGAGTAAACACCATCGACGTCGGTATAAATCTCGCATACTTCCGCGCCCAGCGCCGCGGCCAGCGCGACGGCCGTGGTGTCCGATCCGCCGCGGCCCAGCGTGGTGACGTTGAGCGCGTCATCGACGCCCTGGAAGCCGGCGACGATGACGATGCTGCCCTTGTCGAGCAGTTGCATCAGCTTGGCCTTGTGGGCGACTTCCTTGATTCGCGCCCGGCCATGCACGCGATCGGTCCGCAGGCCGACCTGTCCGCCGGTCATGCTGATTGCGTCGTGTCCGGCGTGGTGGATGGCCATGGCCATGAGGGCGATGGAGACTTGTTCGCCGGTGGCCAGGAGCTGGTCCATCTCGCGGCGGCTGGGCCGGTCGGTCACTTGGTAAGCGAGGTCGATCAGCTCGTCGGTGGTCTGATCCATGGCCGAGACGACGACGACGACCTTGTGTCCGTCATTCTTGGCGCGGATGGCCCGTCGCGCGGCGCGGTGAATCCGCTCGGCATCGCGAAGGCTGGTCCCGCCGAATTTTTGAACGATGAGGCCCATGATCCGTGAGGCTCTGTGTGCGTCCGTGCGTGGCTCGATGAGGGAGCTTAGCGAAGAAGGGGAGGGGATTCAAATGGCTGCGAGGGACGAAGGGACAAAGGGACAAAGGGACAAAGTGAGAGGCGCGAAGGGAAGGGCGGTGGGCGTCATGGCGACGGCCGTGGCGTCGCCATGCGGCAGCGAGACCTCCACCGATTCAAAGGATCATTCATTCCTTTGGGGCGTTGAACTCAAGATCGGCGGCGGGAATGTTGGCGTTGATCTTCGCCTTGTATGTAGTGATTCGCTCGGAGGGGGCACTGGGAAATGTGTGGTGCTCGACAACCTTTGTTACCAGCTTCGTCTCTGCATCGATCCAAATCCACATGGATACCAGCGGGCCATCGTCGGCTTCGAGGATGTGGTAAAGGGCTCCCTGCGACTGCTCTTTGTTGACGATGCGAATGTTCTTGAGCCGTGTCAATGAGAAGACGTCAAGTTCTTCGGGCATGAGGAACGCAGGAATGACGGAGGGGTTGCCGCCGGACATATACCATGTCGCGGCGAATCCGCGGGCAACGCTATCTAGTTTCTCTTCCTGAACCGGGTTTCGCCACCAAGTTCGGATATCCCGGTTGTCTGCCCAAACAATAAACTGCGGCTTGCTTAGGTCGATATCCCGATACTCAAATCGGAAGCGGCCGGGGCGCACGAACGTGGTCTTGAATAGCATGCGATGAGTGCGTTGCCCGGAACTGTTGTCATCGACCCTGATCATCTCACCTTCGTCCTGGTACGACTTGCAGCTCTTGTAGACCGCCGCCGTTTCTTCGATGATGCGACGGCCTTCGCGAAACTCTTTCTCCTGTTCACGGGACTGCGAGGTTGGGTTGCTGGTTGACGTGGCTTGGCGTGTCGTTGAGAGGGGCCGCAGCACGAGTTGGCCAAGCGTGCTTGGCAGCCAGATCAGAGTGGCCATCAACATAAGCGGTGAGGATTGAACGAATCGGTTTGCGATTGGGGACATGGGTCTAATTGTAATCGGATGGCGTCGTGAGGGCGAGAGCATGGCCGCCAACGGCCGCGGCCATGCCACCATTTCTTGAACGACGCAAAAAACATGCCGACGTAACGACCGTCGGCATGGCACCCTCGTTTTCTACAATCGTCATTCTACATTCTTCATTTCCGCCCGCGTCGATATCGCATGCGGATAAGCTGAAGCAGCATCAGCGGCATGGCGAAGCCGATGCCGGCGCCGCAGGGAATGCCGCAGATGTTGTTGTTATTCGGCGGTGGCGGAATCGCGGTGATCGTAAATGCGGCGGAGCTTGCGCGCACGAGTCCGCCCGACGATGCCTCCAGCACATTGCCTTCGCAGCCTCGATCGAAAGTGAGGGCGTCAAACGTGGCAACGCCGGCGACTGCCGCGACCGAACCGCCGGTCAGAATGCTGCCGCAAGGGTTGGTCACGAGTGCGAGGTCCACGGTTGACGTGCTTGTGGTGAGGTTGTCAAAGACGTCGAGAATTTGCACTGTGACGGGCGGGGCCATCACCGCATCTTCGAGCGTGGTCGTCGGCTGCTGAGCAAAGCGCAGCGTCGCAGGTTCGCCCGCAACGATGTCGAATGAATCGCTGAAGACCGTCTCGCCAACGCCTGACGCAGCCAGCCGGTAGCCCACGACGGCCTTGTTGATGCGCAGGTCATCCGCGGCCGACCACGATGCCACGCCCAATACGAATTGCTTGGTCAGACTCGACGAGGTGAGGAGTGGCCAGCCGCCCGGATTGGACGCGGCTTCGATCGTCACGTTCTCGGTGCTGAGGACCACGGTGTTGTTGAAGGCGTCCTGCACGGTCACATCGATGAGAATGTCCTCGCCGGCGATGGTGGTGACGGGCTGCTTAGTGATGATCAAGTGATCGGGCGCGCCGGCAGTGATGTTGAATGGGTCGCTGTCGACGGTGTTGCTGGTGAGGAAGTTGGCTCCGCTGTGCGAAGCGCGAAGGGTGTAGCCGTCGCCTGCGGTGTTGATGGAGAGGTTGTCGGAGTCGAGCCAGGTGGCCACGCCGTTGGAGGTGTCGCGCGCCGCGGTCCCGCTCAGCGTGCCCGCACTGGGATTGGATTGAATGGCCAGGGTGATGTTGCGGGCATCATTGGTGATGAGGTTGCCGCCGAAGTCGACGATCTTGACCGCTGGGAGCAGGTCAGCACCCGCCTGAGTCGAGCCGGGCTGAGCCGCGAAGACCAGGCTGTTAGGAGCGCCTTTGTTGATGTTCGCCGCGACGATGCCCTGATTGGTAAATGCGCCGCCGGCCGTGCTGGTGGTGAGTTGAAACGTGGTCTGAGCCGGACCGGCCGCGCCGGCCGCGCTGATGATGCGCACGCGGATGCCGTTGATGCGGATGATGTCCTGCACCGCGGTGTTCGTGCCGCTGGTGAGATTGAAGGTGAGCGTCTCATCAGCCGCGCCGGTCGGGGTCACCGTGGCAACCGCGTTGAGACCGCCGCCATTGATGCCGATGGTGGCGGATTGAGCGGTGACGTTGGAGGCGGGGTCGAACTGAAAGCCCGGCTTGGCCTGAATGCTGATCGCCTTGCCGGCGCCGGATGAATATTCGGGCAGCGTGGTCTCCGCGATGGTGATCGTATTGATGACGATGGAGACATTGCCGGCGCCGTTGCCGCCGTTGCGATTGGTGTCGGCGTTCAGGGTGATATTGGGGGAGTTGACGGAATCGGCACGGGTGGGTCCGACAAGGGAAAACGACGTCATTACGGTGGCGATGAGTGGCAAGGCACAGAATCGATCACGTCGGATCATGATGTTTCTCCCGGGCGAGGGTTGCTAGGCAGAAAGTATACGGCGCAGACTCTAACCGACCGGGTTAAAGCCCGGGGCTCGTTGATTGTGCATTGGGATAATTGGCTTCAAGTAAGGGCAATCTGCCGCGCGAATTCCGACTGGAGTACCCCTATTCGCCCTCAAACAGATTCCCCAATCCGCCCAGTACGGAGCCGCTGTCCTTGCCGCGTGGGAACTGCCCGACGATGCGGCTGGCCAGCTTGTTGAATGGCAGCGATTGGACCCAGACTGATCCGGGGCCGGTCAGCGAAGTGAGAAATAGACCTTCGCCACCGAAGAGACTGGTCTTGATGCCGCCGGCCGAAGTGATGTCGTAATCGACGGACGGCTGGAATGCGACCAGGCATCCGGTGTCGACCCGGAGCCGCTCGCCGGGGCCGAGATCCCGGCGGACAATGGTGCCGCCGGCGTGAACGAAGGCCAGTCCATCGCCGCGAATGCGTTGCAGGATAAACCCCTCACCGCCGAAGAAGCCGACGCCGAGTTTCTTGGTGAAGGCGATGTCCATCTGCACGCCTCGCGCGGCGCATAGGAAGCCCGACTTCTGGCAGAGGATTTCGCCGCCGAGCTGTCCGACATCGAGCGGGATGATCTTGCCGGGATAGGGCGCGGCAAAGGAGACACGCTCGCGCTGATTGCTGGTCGCGCCGAATGTGGTAAGAAACAGCGACTCGCCGGTGACCATGCGCTTGCCGGCCTCGAAGAGCTTGCTCATGAAGCCGCCCTGCTTGCTCGGGTCGCCGAAGACGGTCTGCATCTGGATGCCCTGGGTCATGTACATCATCGAGCCGGCCTCGGCGACGACGACCTCGCCCGGGTCGAGGGTGATTTCAACGAATTGCATGTCGTCGCCGAAGATCTCGTAGTCGATTTCATCGGCGGTACGCTTGCCGCCGCTGACGGCGTGGGTGGGCGGCGGGCCGCCGGGCATGCCGAAAGCGCCGGTTCCGCCGAGCGAGCCGGCCAGGGCGGCGATATGCCGAACGCGGGTCCAGTCTGTCAGTCCGGGGCCATAGACCATGGCGTCCAGCCCGCCAACGGTGGGCAGAATCTTGATGAGTTCGCTCTGCGAAAGCGGGCCAACGGGTTCCTTGCCGCGTGCGTAATACCAGCCGGATTCGGTGGACATGGGCGCCTTCTCCTTGTGTTCAATACGAACGGGGACATTGGCGCGACGTCACGTGAGTCTGTCAAGGTGGTCGCGCGGAACGGCGCTATCGGCAATGGAAGCGGTAGTGCGACACAAACCACTCAATGCCGTTTCGATAACCCCACAACTCGGCACACGCCATGAAGAACACGCGCCAACGCTGCCGCCAGAGGTCGGCGTTGGCATTGCCATAGGCCTTTTCGAGTATCGGTGTCAGCGAGTTGGCTCTGGCATCCAGGTTGGCGAGCCAAGCCTCGGCGGTGCGAGCATAGTGCGTCCCGCGGACGATCCAATGATCGTCGATGAGCAGATCGCGCTGAAAGTGCAGCGGCGTGTCGTCGGAGGGCATGATGCCGCCGGTGAAGAAATAGCGGCCCATCCAGTCGTCCTCGCCCTTTGTCTCGAATGCATATGCGTAGAGACGATGTGTGAAGATGTGCAGGAAGAACCGGCCGCCGGGCTCCAGCCATCGCGCGACATGACCGAAGAGGGCCTCGTAGTTGCGCATGTGCTCAAACATTTCGACCGACACGACTCGATCGAACTTCTGCGGTGTGTCGAAGGCGTTCATGTCGGCGGTGATGATGTTGACGTTCGTCAATCCGCGCTGTCGCGCGCAGTTGAGAATGAACACCCGCTGCGGCGCCGAGTTCGACACCGCCGTCACGGTGCATCGGGGATACCGCTGGGCCATCCACAGCGTGAGCGAGCCCCAGCCGCAGCCGAGTTCAAGGATCGATTGCCCGTCTTCGATCAGCGCACGGCGGCACGTCAGGTCGAGCATCGCGGCTTCAGCATCACTGAGCGACGTCGCATTTGGTGTCCAGAAGCCGGAGCTGTATTTCAGGTGCGTGCCGAGAACTTGCTCGAAGAACCCCGGAGGCAGTTCGTAGTGCTGCTCGTTGGCCTTGTGCGGGACCGGCGCGATCGGACCTTGTCGCATGGACTCGATGAACCGGAGTTTCTCGGCAAGCGCGGTGTCTGTGTCGGCTTCGCGTTCGAGTTCTACGAGTCGCCTGCGCAGTAGCCGCCGGATACCCGCACGGATGACCGAGTCCGGCAGGAGGCCGCGCTCCATCCAGTCAATGGCCACTTTGTCGAGATTCATGCGGCGTCCTTGCGCGGGAACCAAGGGAAGAAGGCGCTTGTGGAGCGTTGGTAGGCTCGGTAATCGTCACCTCGGCTGCGCAGCGCCTGAGCCTCGGTCGGCGGGATACCGGTGACTTTGACGATGAGCAGCAGCATCAGCAAGACGGGGAGGAGTGACAGCCAGCCCAACGGCAGGCCGAAGGACATCAAGACGTATGTCCACCAATGCAGCCATTCGAAGAAGTAGTTGGGATGCCGCGAATAGCGCCAGAGGCCCACGCGGCAGGTGCGACCCTTATTGGCCGGATCGGCGCGGAAGCGGGCCAATTGGGCATCGGCGACTGATTCGCCAAGGACGGAGATCAGCCACACTGCTGCACCAGCCCACTGCCATGGAGAGATGACCGGCGACCTGTCGAGTGCGATGACTGCAAACGTCAGTGAGAGAAGCACGTCCAGCAGCGCCTGGGCCTGGAAAAAGAAAAAGAAGAATGTCTGAGCGCCGTTAGGCCGGTTGCGGCGAAGCGTCTGGTAGCGGCCATCTTCCGGCTTGCCGAGGACGCGGTTGAAGAGCAGATAGGCAGCAAGCCGGAACGACCAGACGGCAACAAGCAGGGCAACTAGGAAGCGCCGGGTCCCGTGACCGTCGGCCATCAAAGCATAGAAAATGGCAAGAATGCCCAGGTTTGCGGCCCATCCGACGTCGACAATGCCGGCGTCGTGTGTTCGAAGTTGAATCAGCCAGAGCACGGCCATGATGCCACCGGCGATCAGCCACCCCCAGAGCAGCAGCGTCATAAGCGTCAAGTTGGGGCCTCCGATTGCTGCGCCGGGCGCAGCGTCTCCGAGATCTTTAGCAACACCGGCATGGCCAGCCACCATTCCAGGGCAATGACGATCAGGCTGTTGCGAAGAGGCTCGGTCAGTTGAATTGCGCCCAACTTCGCTCCCCCGTAGTAACTGAGCGGACCGCCGACCGCGCCGAAAAATTGGGCGAGCATGTAGTGTCCGCGCATCCAGGCGAGCGAAACGCTCAACAGCGTTGCGAAGACGACCCAGAGAGCGGTCATCCAGGCGGGTGCAATTAATGCGTCGCGTTCTGCACCTGGAAAATGGACGCGATCCAGTTGGAGAACGAGCGCATCCAAGATCAATCCCACGAATCCACAAAGCACGAGCACTGTCGCTTCACGTCGGCCCGGGCTGATGAATGCCAAGTGCAGGATCACTGATGTCATCGCGACACCGATGCCAAACCATGGGTGCCCGTGAGCCGCGCCAAGCGTGCAGGCGAACCATGTAACATAGAAAAGCGCGACGTTGATCAATGATCGCATCAACTCGCTCCGGCCAATGCACGGGTCGCATGGAACTCGTGAATCCTTGCCCAATTCGACGGCGCGATCGCTCCCGGTCTGGCCCAGATGAGTTGAGACAGACCGATGTAGTTCTCCTGAAACCCCGCTTCGCAGTAGCAGAGGTAAAAGTCCCACAGTCGCAACAAGGCCTCGTCGTATCCGGCGCTTCGCAGTCCCGGCGCGGCGACGCCGATATTGTGTCGCCAGCGGCGAAGCGTTTCGGCATAGTGCCACCCGAAGTCTTCGGAATGCACGAGCCGAAGATCGGTCGCCGCAGACGCGCGGGCCATTGCGCCAAGAGATGGAATGTTGCTGCCTGGGAAGACAAAGCGCTTGATGACATCGGAGGTGCGCAGGTGTGCCGCGTAGAGCCGGTCGGGAATGGTGATGGCCTGAATGAGGGCCAGGCCGTCCGGCTTAAGCAGGCGCTCGCATGCACGGAAGTATGCGGGATAATACTGATGTCCAACGGCCTCGATCATCTCGATGGACACCAGTTTGTCATACTTTCCGGTCAGGGCGCGGTAGTCCTCGAACAGGACGGTGATGCGGTCCTGCAAACCGGCGGCCTGGACGCGTTCCC
>CAYXEY010000244.1:0-7798 GCA_964464105.1 uncultured Planctomycetaceae bacterium | reverse complement strand
TCCGCTTCGGGTCGGTTGGCGACTGCCTTGGTCAACCCATATCATTCCAAAGCGGACCAACGCAGCCTCGTCCATCGTCCGCCTGGCCAAATGAAAACCGATCGGTATAGAACTCCGCGCCAAATAGTTTGGCTTTAGGCGAGTGGTTAGTCCGAGTACCAGTACTGGACAATACACTCAGAAACAGCCAATTGCACCTGTAATCTGGTAAGTGGTATGCTCACTTGCCATGAAGGTTACCCCGCCCAAAAACATGCCCATCAAGGCTGGCCGCTACCGAATCGAGCGGACTGACGTGTATCGCGCTGTGCTCGAGCGAATTCAGGCGATTATCGTCGAGCAGAATATTCAGCCTGGCGAGAAGCTGCCGTCCGAGCGAGATCTTGCGGAAATGCTGGATGTCAGCCGCGTGACCGTGCGTCAGGCGTTAAAGGTGCTGGAGGACATCGGCAAGATTGAAATCGTCCATGGGTCGGGAACGTACCTAAAGGCGACTACACATGATCGCCTCATCCGTGATCTCGTGGCCAACCGTACCATTGACCTTCAGTTCATCCAAGAACTCATTCCGGTACGAGCTGCACTCGATTGCAAGGCGCTTGAGGCCATGGCCGAGGTTTACCGGCCTGAATTCGCGCAACGGTTGCGCGAGATTGTGCAGAAGCGCATAGCGCCGGCTGACGACGATAAATGGAGCCTTGATCTTCGCTTGGAAGCTGCGTTCGCAGAGTTGTCCGGCAATGCGCTGCTAGTACGCTTGCAGGGCGCTGTCCACGAATTGTGGGCGTATGCCTGGACAGGGCTCGGCTTGGCACCGGCCAATCCTCAGGACTTCAATCGAGAGCATCTCGAGTTGCTGGATGCGATCGAGGTCCAGGACTGGCCGCTTGCTTCACAACTGCTGGCCTCTCACGTTGGCCGCTCGCTTGACGAGATCGCGCCGAAGGTGATGCGTTACTCGGAAACGGCCTGACATGATGGCAACCCCCTCAGCAGCGACGACAGAGTGGACTGTCCACAGTCCTGTTGATGCGTCGCGGAATCCGATCTGGTTCGTGATTTCCGACGACTTGACGGGTTTGCAGGCAATTGGCGGTGAATTTGCGAGAGTTGGTTTTCGGGTCGGCACTGCGATCGCACGTCTGCCCAGTGTGCGTGACGTCCAAGCCTTCGAGGTGTTCGGCTACGACACCGCAACGCGGTCGTTGGATGCGCACGAGGCCGAGAAGCGGGTCGAGAATGCGATGCGGCACCTGGTCGAAATCGGCGCTTCTCGGATCTTCAAGCACAACGATTCAATCATGCAGGGAAACGTCGGCGCGGAACTTCGCGCTGTTGCACGACTTCGAGGCAAGCGGCCCGTGCTTTTTTGTCCTGCGTGTCCGAATCGCGGTCGCGTGACGGTCGCAGGGGTGCACAAAGAAGTGGATCGGGAAGGTCGCGACGTTCCGGGCGGCATGCGCATTGATGTGCGCTCGCACATCGGCGCGAGACTGGCTGTCTCAATACTTGGTCTCGATGTCTTGCGCCGCGGCGAGGCGGCTCGCTTTCTTGCGGCTGCTACGGAAGAAATTATCGTCGCTGATGCATGCACTGACGAAGATCTCGATCTTCTCGCCGATGCGTCGGAACATGCCTCATGCGATGTGCTTGCAGGCTCAGTCGGACTCGCTGCGGCCATCGCACGCGCGGCGGTATCGCGCCATCGACAGGTGAATCCGGTGCTCATTGTGGCCGGCAGCCTGCAACGCGCCACTCGCGATCAGACCGCGCGGCTCTTGGAGCGAGCCGATTGTGAAGGGGTGGAGCTTTCCATCGAAGGGTCGTTGGACGAGGCTGTTCGCCAAGCGGACGAAGCGCTGCGCTCGGGCAAACACTGCGTCGTTTGGAGCGGCGTCGTCGAGGGAGCCACTTCCGGTTCGGCTGCGTATCCCGCACTTCCCGAACCGATGCTCACGCGCCTTCGCGTACAGCTGCTGTCGTTCGTTCGGAGTGTGGCTATCGACTCTCGCGCTCCCCTTGCAGGCGTAATCCTCGCCGGGGGGGCTACCGCGGACCTCGCTCTCCGTGATGCACTCGGCGTAACTCGCTTATCGAGCCTGGGCTGGATGTGCGAGGGCGTCACGATGGCCCTCGCTCTCGACGGCCACCGCCCAGGATTGCCGATCATAACGAAATCGGGCGGTTGGGGTCCCTCCGACGCGCTCTGCGATGCAGTCGATCGGCTGATCGCCTGGCGCTGTACGCAGCCCCTTCCCAATTTCCTCGATCGGACTTCCACGCCATGAGTAACCAAGACAACGTCGTCATTGGCATCACGATGGGCGATCCCGCCGGCATCTCGCCGGAGATCGTTACCAAGCTATGCCTGAAACCCTCGAAGCCCGGCGTACAACCACTGATTCTGGGCGACGCAGAGACAATCCGCGCTTGGGTGGGCAAGCTCGGCGCGTCACGGCCGGTCGTCGTGCACACAGCCGTGAATCGTGACGCACTCACGACCGATGCCATCCATGTCCTGCAGGTCGGCCCTTCCACTGCGGGGGTCGCGCTCGGCAAGATTAGTCGAGAGGCCGGACATGCAAGCATGTCCTACAACGAGGAGGGCGCGCGACTCTGTCAATCCGGGGAAGTGGACGCCCTGCTTACCTCACCGGTCACGAAGGCGAGCGCCAAGCTCGCGGGCTACAACTTCGTCGGCCAAGCGGAATTCTTCGCAGATCGGGCCGGCACCGACTTTGTAACGGTGCTGATGTATGGCAAGTTTTGGTCTGCGCTGCTGACCACGCATGTTTCGCTCGCCGAGGCGTGCCGTCAAGTGACGAAAGCAGCAATACTCGAGAAGTTACGGTTCATCCACCGGCATCAGACGCTCCTCGGTTTCAGCGACATACGCATTGGCGTGGCCGCGTTGAACCCACACGCTGGGGAGTCCGGGAACATCGGGCGGGAAGAAATTGACGAAATCGCGCCGGCTATCGAAGCCGCGCGTGGGGCCGGTATTCGCGCTGACGGTCCCTTCCCGGTGAACGCACTGTTCTCGCCGCCATACGATGGTCGCGGCTACGACATCACCCTGGCCATGCATCACGACCAAGTGGTCGCCCGCATGAACATGAACGAAACGACAACGCTTACCTTCGGGTTGCCCTTTGTTCGCACCTCTGTCGGTCACGGCAGCGCACTCGACATCGCCGGGAAAGGTGTGGCTGATCCGAAAGCACTTGAGATTACGCTGGACCACACCGCAGAGCTGGCGCGGGCCCGGCGGGCACGTATGGTTGGGGACGTGACATCTCCGGAAGACTCACTCCAGTGACCGCTTTAGGAGCATTGAGGGTCGAGGTTGCCGCCGCGTTTCTACTAAGTTCGGGGCAAGAGTGGCCCCTAGTAGAGGGAATGAACCGCACTACTGGGCAAACCAAGTCGTCCTAACTTGAAGAAGACTAAATCCATAGGAGGAGACTCATGAAGAGATATATCGCACTTGTGCTGGCCTACTTGTCACTTGTCGGTTTTGCATTGCCTGTGCTGGCCCAAAGTTGGCCGTCAAAGCCCATCACGATCATCGTGCCATTCCCGCCAGGCGGCTTTAACGACACACTCGCACGCACGCTCGCGGCCGAATTGCCCAAGGCTCTTGGCCAACCGGTAATCGTGGAGAACAAGGCCGGTGGCAACAGCATCATCGGCACGGAGTTCGTCGCCCGCGCAACTCCGGATGGGTACACGCTTTTCATTGGCGCCCTGCCGATGGCGGTGCTGCAAAGCCTCTACAAGACGTCCTTCGATGCTAAGAAGGACTTTGCTCCTATCACCATGGGAGGCATCACCTACAACCTGCTCGTTGCGCGTCCGTCCCTGGAGGCCAACTCGGTAAAGGACCTCATCGCCATGGCGAAGGCCAACCCCGGCAAGTTGAACTACGCCTCAACCGGCAACGGCAGTTCGAATCACCTTGCCTTCGAGCTCTTCAAGACGATGACCGGAACGAACATCACCCATATCCCATACAAGGGCAGTGCTCCTGCGGTCACAGATCTTGTCGGGGAGCGTGTAGACGTGATGTTCAATCTAATTCCGAACGTGATGGAGCAGGTCAAAGCGGGCCGGCTCAAGGTGCTGGCCATTTCTGGGGACCAGCGCTCGCCGCTCGCCCCCAACATTCCCACGGTTGCGGAGGCAGGAGTTCCGGGGTTCGCCTTTGAAGTGTGGATCGGTGTCATGGCGCCTGCTGGCACACCGCGTCCAATCATCGATCGGTTGCACACTGAAATTGTGAAGATCGTGACTTCAGCCGACGTGCGGGAGAAATTCGCCAAGCAGGGCGTTGAGGTCCGTCCGAATACGCCAGACGAATTCAACCAATACCTCAAGTCTGAGGTGGACCGTTGGGCGAAGGTCGTCCGCGAGGCCGGCATTAAGGCGGACTAATGGAGCGCGCGTTGGAGATCTTCGGCGACTATGACGTTGTTGTTGTGGGGGCAGGCGCGTCAGGTACGGTGGCTTCCCTTCGCGCCGCCCGCCAAGGCGTGCGCACACTGCTCATCGAGGCGAGTGGAGTGCTTGGTGGGCTGCTCACGGGCGGCCGACTGACGAAGCCAACGGGCCTCATCAACGGCGGTGTCTTTCGCGAACTGCTTGCCCGCTGCACCGCCTACGGCGGCGCGGACGACAAGACGCGCCGATCCTATTGGGGTGCCTACACAGGCGCATTCGACGCGGAAACGATGCAGCGCGTCATCATTGAGGCAATGGAGGAGGCAAATGTCGAAGTTCTTTTGCGCGCTCCAGTGACGGGTGTAGAGAAGCGAGACGATCGCGTCGTCGCTTTGCAAATCTACACAAAGTCCGGCATCAAGCGAGTGTTGGCAAAGGTGTTCATCGACGCTTCTGGCGACGGCGACGTCGCCGCGCTCGCTGGCGCGTCCTTTATGATGGGACGCCCGTCCGACGGACTGGTACAGCCAATGACGTCATATTTCCGCGTAATCAACGTGGACATGGTGCGGTTGGCAGAAGACTGCCGAGCGAACCGCGACGACTTCACCGACTTCGTCATTCCCGAGGGCACTCGAAACGATGACTTCGTCATGAAGTTCGTCGTCACTGGGCTAACCAAGCGCATCGCGCAGGCCGAAGCCGATGGATTCAATTGGTCCATTCCCAAGGATCACATGACCCTCAAGAGCGGACTGATTCCGGGCGAGATTAACGTGAACGTCACACGCGTTCACGGCAATGGCCTGGACGAACGTCAACTCAGTCGCGCGGAGCTCGAGATCCGCAAGCAGGCCTATACCGCCTTCGACTTCCTCAAGCGGTATGTCGGCGGGTTCGAAGGCGCCATTTTCTTGGAGGTGGCCCCGAAGCTGGGCGTGCGCGAAACGCGCCGCATCAAGGGTCGCTACGTGTTGACCGAATCCGACGTGCGCGGCGAGGCCCGCTTCGACGATGCAATCGGACTATGCAATTCCCCCGTGGACATCCACGAACCCGGAGGCAAGCGCGCAGTCATGGACCATGTCGGCACGGGCTACGGGATACCATTGCGATGCCTGATTCCCCAAGATCTTGAGGGGATCATTGTGGCTGGCCGCTGCGTTTCCGCAGACGAGGTGGCCTTCGGCTCGACCCGTAATGTGCCCGCGTGCGCTACAACGGGTGAGGCCGCGGGTGCGGTAGCTGCTATCGCGGCATTGATGGGCGTCGTGCCAAGCGAAGTTCCTCTCGACGCAGTTCATCGAATCTTGCTTGACGCCGGCGTTGTGCTCGGGCGCTCCTCCGATGAAACATGCGACACGTTCGCCTGATTCGCGACGCCCGTCTAGTCCAAACTCGCCAGCTCACGAAGAACAGCTCTTAGATCAAAGTCACGCCCCAAACCGATTCCCAGTAGCGTCATGAACACGAAAGTGCCTAAATGCCTTCATCCGTAGACACAACACTCACCGAGGCGCTAGGCCGCCAGGCGGTTGTTACCTCAGCCGAAGCGCTTCGCGAATATTGCCGGGATCGCTGGCCGCCAGCTGCCAAGTGGAACGACGCCGAGATTCGCGCACACATGCCCGGCTGCGTCGTACGCCCCACAGATGAAGCGGGCGTGGCGAACGCGGTGCGTATCGCGCGCGCGGAAGGCCTGTCGATCGTGCCATTCGGCGCGGGCTCGGGAGTATGCGGCGCAGTGGTTTCCAGTATGCGTGGTCTCGTAATCGACTTACGGGCCATGAACCGAGTCGTCAAGTTCGACCCCGATGTTGGCGTGCTCGAAGTGGAGGCAGGTGCCATCGCGATGGACGTGGAAAAGTGGCTCAACGAGCGCTCTTTCACGCTTGGCCATTATCCCCAATCAATGCCCCTCGCTACCATGGGTGGGCTGGTTTCCACTCGTTCGAGCGGGACGTTCTCGGGCAAGTACGGAAACATCGAGGACCTGGTCGTCGCGCTGGACATCGTCCTCGCTTCGGGTGACATCGTGCGAACACCGCGAACCGTACGGTCCGCGACAGGGCCCGATCTTAAGCAAATCTTCATTGGGGCTGAGGGCGCACTCGGTGTCATTACGAAAGTCGCGGTGCGCATCTTCCATTTGCCGCAGCTGCGTTGGTTCGGCGGCTATACACTTCCTACCATCGATTCCGG
Source organism: uncultured Planctomycetaceae bacterium (assembly GCA_964464105.1). Classification (GTDB taxonomy): domain Bacteria; phylum Planctomycetota; class Phycisphaerae; order UBA1845; family UTPLA1; genus CAYXEY01. The sequence continues at coordinate 1,156 of CAYXEY010000244.1, read as the reverse complement.
CGTTGAAGCGATACGTGACGTTTATGCGAACCATCTCCGTCCGGCCGTGCTTCGTCTCTACGACGCCACGGAGGCGGCGTTCCTTTATTCACGTGTAGAGTCGAAGGAGACAGCACCGCTGCTGATTGTCGGTCACGAAGGACGGACAACGATGGTCGAAGCCGAACGCGTCGAGCTCGAAGCGATGCTGGTCGAGCATGGCGGCAAGTCGCTCGGTACGCCAATTGGCAACGCTTGGGAACGGCACCGGTTTGACGCGAGTTGGCTGGATACAGGAAATGCTGGGCCGGCAAGGCTTGCTGACGCGATTGAAGTCTCAGCTTTTTGGCCATCTCTGGCCCCTCTCTACCACGAGGCGATGCGGCGCATTAATCCCCTTTGTTCGCGCGCGATGGGGCATTACTCGCACTTTTACAGCACAGGTGGCGCTCTCTACATCATTTTCTTTGTTGAAGGAGTGGATCGCGAGGATGCACTCCGCCGCTATAGCCAGGTATGGCAGGAGGTGATGGAGGCCACCATTTCACACGGGGGTTCGATCAGCCACCATCATGGCATCGGCCGCGCTCGTAGCGCACTACTTGGCAGAGAGCTTGCCTCGAGCGGGGAAGTCCTGACCGGGCTTAAACAGGCGCTCGATCCGAAAGGCATTTTCAATCCAGGCCACCTCGCTCTCTAGAAACGTATTTGAACGCCAATTTGGCAGGGTTGGGCCGCGATCTTTGTGCCTCCGGCAGGCGAACGACACCATTTACGGGCATGCTGCCGGCGTTTGAACGGGCGCCTACCGCAGGGCGTGGCGCGTCGCGCGCTGCCTGGAGGCCGGCACCGTCTGGATGAACTCGAGCAAGCAACTCTTCATTGGACTCCTTCGGCGGGTTCAGGCAGAGCGGCCTTGGCCGGGAGAAGGGAGTTGCCGGAATGCGCCTATGACCTGCCCGACGAACGTCAGACCATCCACGACTTGAAATCTGTAACTGCTGCTGCGGAAGCGTGGCGTGACTTGGTAGGGGTAGTCGCTTGAAAGCGAGTTGATTCGGGCAAGAATCGCGAAGCGTTCCAAGCAACAGAATGCGCGCCGGTACTTCCGCTTTGGGTCGTTAGCAGACGCTCCCATAAGGTCAGACGAGTTCCTCGAAATGCCGTGCGGCCTGAA
>CAYXEY010000243.1:0-7826 GCA_964464105.1 uncultured Planctomycetaceae bacterium | reverse complement strand
AGAAGACCACGCCGATCACCGATGGTCAGGCGGGCTTGCGTCTCGTGCGGATCCTCGATGCGGCGCAGCGCAGCATCAAGGCCCAGGGCGGTCGGATCACTCTTTAGGGAATATGGCTTCACGTCCTCGCGTGCAAGCAAACGACGGCCCAGTCCAGGAATGAGCAATGCCACGGCTCAATGTCGGCGTCACCGGGGCATCCGGATTCATTGGGCGCGAACTGGTCCAGTTTCTGCTGGCACATGCGGAAGTTGCGTCGCTTCGGGTGCTCTATCGAAATTCGCTGGATGAAAACGCCGTCATTGCCGATCCACTGCGTTGCGACATCTGCATCGGCGATCTGCAGTCCCCCAGCGACTGTGCGGTGTTTTGCAAAGATCTCGATCTCATCATCCACCTGGCCCATTGCGGTACGCCGCTGACATCGTCTGGTGATCTGGCGGGAAACGCGCAACTCAATCTGGCGCTGGCGCTCAACCTCGTCAGCGCCATCCGCGACCATGGGAAGGGTTGTCATGTGGTGTTTGCAAGCAGCGGCGGAACCGTCTACGGGAAGCCGGCGATAGGCAACGCGATTCCCTTCAGGGAAGATGACCCATGTTTCCCATTTTCGTTTTACGGCGTTCAGAAGTATGCCATTGAGCATTTCCTTCGCGCAGCCGCCGAATGCGGATGGATTTCATGCACGGTCCTTCGCATCAGCAACCCTTATGGCGTGCCTCTCTCCATTCATCGCAAACAGGGCATCATCGGCGTCGCCATGCAACGGGCCATTCAGGGCCTGCCGATTCCGATTTACGGCGACCTTGGCAATGTGCGCGATTACGTCCATATCGAAGACGTCTGTCGAGCATTTCTCGCTGTGCTGATTCCCAAACCCGGTTTTCGAATCTACAACATCAGTTCCGGAATCGGAGTTGCATTGGCCGACTTGTTCGCAACCATGGAGCGTGTCACCGGTCTGCCCTTGCGCCTTGAACCGGTCAACACGGACAACACCAGCACCCAATTGGTGCCCTGGGTCGTGGTGGACGCTGCTCGCGCAGCCCACGAGTTGGGCTGGCGCGCCCGTATCACCCTGGAAGAAGGCATCAAGAGGCTGTATGACCACATCAGGCCCTAGCGTATCCGTGCTAATTCCATGTTATTCCGGCAGCAAAACGCTTGCGGGCTCAATCGACTCCATACTGTCTCAAACGCATTCTGATTTTGAGTGCATCTTGATCGACGACGGTTCGCCCGACCAAGGCCAGACTCGCAGGGTCATTGAGACTTTCGCCGCGCGGGATGGCCGAATACGTCCGATCTTTCACGAAAAGAACATGGGCCTGGCGGCGAGCCTCAATGAGGGGCTGTCCATCGCCCGCGCCCCGCTCGTAGCGCGGCTCGACCAGGATGACGATGCCCTGCCGCGCCGCCTTGAAGTGCAGTTGAAATTCATGGTGGACAATCCGCAGGTCTGGGTAGCGGGCAGTCATGTCTTCTACCGGGGGCGCGCGCCGCAGTTCGACAAGCGCATGGAGCTGCCGGTTTCACATGACGAAATTACCCGGATCCTGCCATCCTACAATTGTCTCTTTCATCCATCGGTCATCTTGCGCAAGCAAGACATCCTCGCCATGGGTGGGTACCGGGCCGCATTCAAGAACGCCGAGGATTATGACTTGTGGCTGCGTGTGTCCAGGGTCGGAAGACTTGCGAACATCCCTGAGCCCCTCATTCGCTACCGCTTTTCGGTTGACGGAATGACGCTCGGAAAGAAATGGCAACAACTTTACTTTGTCTATCTCGCCCAGATGTCACATGCCCACCCGCAGATGTCCATCGAGGAGCTTGCGCCCCTCGCAGAAGAGAAAATCAAGTCGACAAACCGGACGGAGTTTTTTGACTGCGTCGTCAAGGGCACGCTTCAGGAATTGAAGGATTTGCGACTCAATTCGGACGGCGTCAAGCTCTTATTCGCAATGCGGCGGGAAATCGGGACGATTACTGCCGCGAAGAAACTGTGGGGGTTTCTCCTGAAGTAGGCCCGCCGCGCTCGAAGCCCCTGTTCCACCCGTCGCAGTCCTCGCATCGTGCAACGCAAGACTGAGCGCCGCATGAACGCTGGCGTATGTCAGCGGTCCTTCCCGACAAATGCATGTTTCTCTAATCTCTGCAAGGGTACATTCAGGGCGGATTCGCCGTGATTGGGCCGCGGTTATAATGCACAACATTCGGGCGGCGGCAAGGGTAAACACCCCCTGTCCCTCGCTCCTTTCTGTTCGGAGGCTTGCAATATGTCGATTTCAATTATTCGAACGCGTTTTAGCGTGCCGAGCCTTGCCTTGTTTCTCGCGGTGCTCCATCCAGCCTTCAGCCACGGCGACGGGACCGGCATGACCAAACCGGACAAGACGCCCGCCGCCTCAGGCGACCCTGCCCAATCAACCGCTGGCGATCGCCTGACCCGCCTGCTGGCCGACGAGATCGATTACTCGATGAAGAATCTGACCATGCGTGACGGCACAAAGCCGTACTACATCGCCTACACCGTGACCGACACGCGGACTGTCGGCGTCTCCGCCCGGCTGGGCGCCCTGATGAACGATGTAGACACACGTAATCGACAGCTCGGTGTCGACGTGCGCGTGGGCGATTATGCCCTGGACAACACCCACCAGATTCGCGGCGGTGGATTCGAGCCTGACCTGGCCGATCTGCTCGGAGCCGCTGACTCATCCATCTCGCTGACCGACGACGATGACGCCATCCGGCAGGCCCTGTGGCTGGCGACCGATCGCGAGTTCAAGTCCGCGGCCAAGCGCTTCGGCCAGGTCAAGACCAACATCAAGACACGCGTCGAGGAAGAGGACAAGTCGCACGATTTCTCACGCGAGGCGCCCAGCGTGTACTCCGAGCAGGAAGCGACACTGACGCTCGATCAGAAAGCCTGGGCCGATCGCCTCCGCGCCGTGTCGAAGCTCTGCCTCAAGTACCCGCTGATTTACAACTCAAATGTCTCGCTCGCGGCCACCGTGGAAAACCGGGCCATGGCCTCCAGCGAAGGCACGCGGCTTCGAACCAGTCGCAAGCTGCTGCGCGTCGTCGTCTCCGCCGCGACCAAGGCCGACGACGGAATGGAATTGAGCCAGAGTTTCATATTCAGCGTGTCGTCGGAAGATCGTCTGCCCACCGATGCGCAAATCACCGACGCGCTTCAAAAAGTCATCGATCAGACCCTGGCCCTGCGCGCCGCGCCGCTGGTGGAACCCTACACCGGTCCGGCCATCCTGCTGAATCGCGCCACCGGCGTCTTCTTTCACGAGATCTTTGGCCATCGCATCGAAGGCCATCGCCAGAAGAACGCCGAGGAAGGCCAGACCTTCACCAAGATGATTGGTCAATCGGTCCTGCCGGAATTCCTCACCGTGCACGACGACCCAACGCGCTTGAAGTATGGCGACGAGGATCTTCGCGGTCATTACAAGTACGACGATGAGGGAGTTGCCGCTCGCGATGTTCGTCTCGTGGAGAACGGCATCCTCAAGACCTTCCTGCTGTCGCGCTCGCCGGTCGCAGGATTCTCGACCTCGAACGGCCACGGTCGCCACGATGGCCGTCAGTCTGCCGTGTCGCGTCAGGGTAATCTGATCGTGGAAACGTCGAAGCCCGTGCCGTTCGCAAAGCTTCGCGAAATGCTCATCGAGGAATGCAAAAAGCAGGACAAGCCGTATGGCCTGCTCTTCGAGGACATCACCGGCGGGTTTACTCTCACCGGTCGCAGCGGCCCGCAGGCCTTCAAGGTGCTGCCGGTCGTGGTCTATCGCATTTTCGCTGATGGCCGCAAGGACGAACTCGTCCGCGGCGTAGACATCGTGGGCACGCCCCTGGCCTGCTTCTCCAAGATCATCGCGGCTGGCGACGACCAGTCTGTATTCAATGGCACCTGCGGCGCAGAGTCGGGCTGGGTGCCTGTGTCGGCGGTTGCGCCGAGCGTGCTGGTTTCGCAGATCGAAATCGAAAAGCGACAGAAGTCGCAGGACAAGCTGCCAATCCTGCCGCCGCCGATCGCGGAATACGGCAAGGAAACGACCGAGAAGACGGCGCCCGCCAAGACAGGAGCGTGACGTATGACGAAGAAGTCGATTTTCATCGCACTGGTCGCAATAGGATTCCTTTCAGGCGCATTGCGCGCCATCGAGCCGGAGGTGCTGCCGGGCAGCAGCATCCTGATGGAGGCCTGTGAAGAAGAACTGGCTCGCTCGATGACTCTTCAAATGGAGGATCTCGACAAGCCCTACTTCATTCAGTTCAACGTCGACGACAACCTGGCCTATCGCATCGCGGCGAGTCACGGTGCGCTGGTTTCATCCGACCGCAATCGGCGGCGCGTTTTTTCCTCCGATGTTCGAACCGGTGATTACACGCTCGACAACACGAACTTCGCCGGCGCAGGCGGCGGAGGTCGCTTCGCCGGCGGTCGCGGACGCGGCGGTGGTGGGCGAGGCCCTGTGGCCCGCGGCGCGGCTCCACTGCCCACCGACGACAGCCCACTGGCGATACGCGAAGCCATCTGGGCCGCAGTCGATGACGATTACAAGCAATCCGCCGAAACGCTCGCCAAAAAGCGGGCCTACATGAAGGAGAAGAATCTCACTGACCGGCCCGACGATTTCACCAAGCTGCCGGCAGTGACCGAGATTGGCGCACCTGCGAGCATGACCTTCGACCGCACCGCCTGGGAGCAAAACGTCACAAAGCTGTCAGCTCAATTCAAGAAGCACCCTCGCATCCAGGACTCTGACGTCCAACTCGCGGCCCGCCTGTCCAACGCCTACATACTTAACTCCGAGGGCACGCGGCTTCGCAAGGGCGAGACCAGCGTCGTGCTCTCCATTTCCGCCTCCGGACAGTCGAAAGACGGCATGCAGGTGTCTGACCGGCTGGCCTACGTCGGCCTGACGCCTGCGGACTTGCCGCCGATCGCGCAAATCACCGCGGATATCGAGAAACTCGTCGCTGATCTGACCGCGGCGATGGATGCACCGATCCTCGACGACTACAACGGCCCCGTTTTGATCGACGGCCGCGCCGCACCACGCGTGTTTCGATCCATGCTGGTCAACGGAATTGTCGGACGCTCCGATCCGGTCGGCTCGCAGCGCCGCGCCATGGCCGGCGCCGAAGCATTGGAGCGCCAGTTCGGACAGGCGATTCTGCCCAAGTCGTTCCAGGTGTTCGATGATCCCACGATGACAAAAGTCAACGATATGCCGGTCGCGGGACACTACCTGTTTGACGACGAGGGCGTCGCGGCCAAGCGCGTGGACATCGTGGTGAACGGCGTGCTCAAGGACTTGTGCATGTCGCGCACGCCGACCAAAAAGCTGACCGGCTCGAACGGGCATGGTCGCCGCGGCGGCGGTGGCGCATCGCCTCGACCCGAGATCGGCTGCCTGGTCATCGAAGACAACAAGGGGCTTTCGGATGCCGACCTGAAGCAGGCCCTGATCGATGCAGCGAAAGATGCGGGGCTGGACTTTGGCATTCGCGTTGCGTCGCTGGAAGGCGGCGCGGGCGGCGGACGCGCCGAGATGATTGCACGCATGGCCCGTCGCGGACGCGGCGGTGGTGGTGGATTCGGCGGCGGCGGCTTCGGTCGCGGCAGCCAGTTGGGCGATCCGATCCTGATTTACAAAGTGTTTGTCGAGGACGGACGCGAAGAGCCGGTGCGCGGCTGCGAATTCGGCGAAGTGAACATGAAGGCCCTGAAGAAAATCATCGCCGCGGGCAAGACGCCGATCGTGCAGAACTCTGAGGCGGGCGGCATCGGCACGACCATCGTCGCCCCGGCCATTCTCTTCGAAGAATTGGAGCTGACGTCGATCGAGCAGGAAAACGAGACGCGCCCCCTGCTCGCGCCGCCGGGCGCGCGTAAGTCTGACACGGATGGTAAAGCGTCCGCCAAGGAGCCTTGAGGGTAAATCGAGAGACTACATGATCGGGAGCCACTGCTCGCTGAGCTGCGGCACGCAGTTACTCACGCGACTGCCACTGCCTCAGAACGCGAAACATGAGCATCCCAGTCCGTCGACACCCAGTGGTGCATGCGCATGTCCACAGTGACTAAGCCCTGCCAACGCCGCTAGTCCTCCACCGGCATCGGCATGCGAGGATGACGAATAAGCACCGCCGAACTTCGCCACGGGCGACCAGTCCGGCATGACCGGCGGCGCGGGCGGATCGTGCGACTTGAACGGTCCGGCGGCAAATACAACTTTTCCATTCACGACTGTCAGCACCGATTCGATGGTTTTGATCCGCTCGTCGGGCACCGTGAAATAATCCTCGGACAGCACGGCGAGATCGGCGAATCGCGCCGGCTCGATCGCGCCCTTCTTGTGCTCCTCGCGACTGAACCACGCGCTGCCCGAAGTAAACAACCGCAGCGCTTCATCGCGACTCATGCGATTTGCATCTCCATAAAGCGTCGCCCCGCCCAGCGTGCGACCGGTCACCAGCCACCACAGGCTGACCCACGGGTTGTAACTCGACACGCGCGTAGCATCGGTGCCCGCGCCGACCGGGATGCCCATTTCGAGCATCCTGCGAATCGGCGGAGTTCGCCCCGCCGCCACCGCGCCATAGCGATCGACGAAGTACTCGCCCTGAAATGCCATCCGATCCTGCACCGCGATGCCGCCTCCCAACGTTTTGATTCGCTCCAGACTGCGGTCCGAGACGGTCTCGCAATGATCGAAGAACCATCGCAGATCGCCCATGGGAAACTCACGATTGACTTCCTCGAAGACCGAGAGCGAGCGCTGTATGGTCTCGTCGTAAGTCGCATGCAGACGAAACGGCCAGCGGTTCCTAGCCAGCACGCGAACGACTTCGCGCAGTTCATTTTCCATCGTCGGCGCCATGTCGGGCCGCGGCACGCGAAAATCCTCGAAGTCGGCGGCGGAATACACCAGCATCTCGCCCGCGCCGTTCAGCCGCAGGAAATCATCGCCCTGCTGATACTTTGCCTGCGTGGTCCACTTTGCGAAGTCGTCGCGCTCGGCCTTCGGCTTCTGCGTGAAAAGGTTGTACGCAATGCGCACGGTCAGTTGGCCGCGCTTCTGCAGCTCCTGAATGACCTCATAATCCTCGGGGTAATTCTGAAAGCCCCCGCCGGCGTCGCAGCACGACGTAAGCCCGAGACGATTCAGCTCGCGCAGGAAGTGACGCGTGGAGTTGTATTGATACTCCACCGGCAGTTTCGGCCCGAGCGAGAGCGTCTTATAGAGAATCCATGCATTGGGATTGGCAATCAGCAGGCCGGTCGGCTCGCCGTTCTTGTCGCGTTCGATGACGCCGCCGGGAGGCTCGGCGGTATCTTTGGTGTAGCCAACCGCCCGCAATGCCGCGCGGTTGAGCAGCGCCCGATCATACAAATGCAGAATGAAGACCGGCGTCTCCGGCGCTGCGGCGTTCAATTCCGCCAGCGTCGGCAGCCGCCGCTCGGCGAACTGAAACTCGCAGAACCCGCCGACCACGCGGACCCACTGCGGCGCGGGCGTCCGCAGCGCCTGCGCCCTGAGCATTCGCATCGCGTCGGCCAGCGACGGCACCCCATCCCAGCGCAGTTCCAGGTTGTAATTCAACCCACCGCGAATGACGTGCAGATGCGAATCGTTCAAGCCGGGAATGATGGTCCGGCCGCCGACGTCGATCGATTGCGTTCGCGATCCGCGATGAACGCTCACGGCCGGCTCATCGCCGACCCCGAGTATCCGCCCATTCCTGATCGCCACGGCTGAAGCGAAATTCCCGCCAGCGCCAACCACAATTTTGCCGTT
>CAYXEY010000242.1:0-7834 GCA_964464105.1 uncultured Planctomycetaceae bacterium | reverse complement strand
CCTTGCTGAGATCGCTTGCTTTCTTTTCTTCTGGTCGATCAACATGTTCGTGATCTACCACGGCATCGAATCGATCCGCATCCTGCTCAACATCAAGGCGCCGCTGCTCATCATCATGGGTCTTCTGTTGCTTGCTTGGGCATACAATAAGGCCAACGGCTTCGGCACGATGCTGTCGAGTCCTTCACAATTCGCGCCCGGCGGACCGAAGGCCGGTCAGTTCTGGGCGTTCTTCTTTCCCGCGTTGACTGCAAACATCGGCTTCTGGGCTACGCTATCGCTCAACATTCCCGACTTCAGTCGATATGCATTTTCGCAGCGCGATCAGGTGGTGGGGCAGGCGGTCGGACTGCCGACCACCATGGGGTTGTATGCGTTTATCGGCGTCGCGGTGACTTCGGCCTCGGTGGTGATTTACGGCGCTCCCGAGTGGGATCCGGTCAAACTGATCGGCAGATTTCAAAGCAAGACCGTGCTCATTGTCGCGTTGGTCTCGCTGTGCATCGCCACGCTGGCAACCAACATCGCCGCCAACGTGGTCAGCCCGGCGAATGACTTTGCGCATCTGTGGCCCAAGCGAATCTCGTTTCGCATTGGCGGGTTGATCACCGGCGTCGTGGGCATCGTGATGATGCCGTGGAAGCTGGTGTCCGATCCTACAGGATATATATTCACCTGGTTGATCGCCTATTCGGCGTTGCTTGGCGGCGTCGGAGGGATTTTGATCGCCGACTACTTTGTCATTCGTGGAAAGCGGCTCGACTTGCCCGGCCTGTATCGGCGTGAAGGGCCGTACTGGTATTCGGGCGGGTTCAATATTCTAGCGCTCGTCGCGCTGGCCATCGGTATTGCCCCGTGCATTCCCGGCTTTCTCGGCACGGTCAAGCTGGCGACGGTACCGCAGTATTGGATGACGTTGTATCACTACGCGTGGTTCATCAGCTTCGCGGTGGCATTCGTGGTTTATTGGATCGCCATGAGCGCGACCGGGGCGGCGCGCGGGACCGGAGCACGGGGGGCGGTTTCGCATGGATAATGGCGGATTGTCTTTTTTGAACGGACTAAAGCGCCCCGCACTGGTCGGCGTGATTCACGTCGGCGCGCTGCCAGGCACGCCGCGGGCCGAGCGACCGGTCGCAGTGTTGGCCGAATCCGCCGCGGAAGAGGCCCGTGTGCTGGAGGCCGGCGGGGTCGATGCGATCATCGTGGAGAACATGCATGACTTGCCGTATCTGCGGCGGCGAGTCGGGCCGGAGATCGTCGCAGCCATGACCGCGATCTGCACGCGCGTGCGCGGTGCGGCGACGCTCCCGTTGGGGGTGCAGGTGCTGGCCGGGGCGAACCGCGCGGCCCTGGCGGTGGCCCACGCCGCCGATTGCCAGTTCATTCGCGCCGAGGGATTCGTCTTCGCGCACGTGGCGGACGAAGGCCTGATGTCCGAGGCCGACGCGGGCAAATTGCTGCGCTATCGCAAGATGATCGGCGCCGAACGAATCGCGATCATCACGGACGTGAAGAAGAAGCACAGTTCGCATGCGATCACGGCGGATGTCGATCTGGCCGAGACCGCGAAGGCTGCCGCCTGGTTCGGCGCCGACGGCGTGGTGGTGACCGGCACGGCCACGGGTGAGCCAACCAGTCCGACCGATGTCGCGGCGGTGCAAAAGGCGGTGGGGAAGAAGTCCGGCTTCGAGCGGCCGGTAGCGGTGTTCGTGGGCTCGGGCGTGACGCCGGAGAATGTCAGCGAGGTCGCATCGCACGCAGACGGCCTGATAGTGGGCAGCTACCTGAAGCGCGCTGGTAAGTGGGGCAATGCGCCCGACATCGATCGAGTTCGGCGCATAGCCTCTGCCATTAAGGGAGCGCGAGAATGAATGTCCGCGACGCCATCATTCAGAGAGTGAATCAGCGCATCATGAAGATGCGCACGGCTCTTGAGCAATTCGACAACGAGGCTGCCGAGCGGGAGAAGGTTGGGCCCAAGTGGAACGTGCGCGATCTGGCGGGGCATATGACCATGTGGGCGGAATATTCGGTCGATCGGCTGAAGAAAAAGGCCCGGGGCGAAAAACTCGCGCCGCTGACCCAGGCCGACATCGATCGTATGAATGACGAGGCCTATCGCAAGAATCGACGCATGTCATACGTGATGCTCCTGCCGCAACTTCGCGCCGCCGAGGAGCGGGTGTTGCAGGTGATCGGAGCGGTCGAACCGCAGCAACTGATCGGCGAGACGCCGGTGCGCGAGTACGTCAACGAATTCATCGAGCATTACGACCATCATCAGAAGGGGCTGACGAACGTCGTCGCGCGACTTGGGAAATGACGTGCCGCGAGGCGTGCTACGTCGATCTTGACGCCAACTGCCGCGCCGATTCGAGATAGTGCTCATACGCCGCGCGCATCTCGCCGAGCGTGTCGCCCGCGAACTTGTCGCACATCGCTCGAGCCAACTCAAACGCCACGACGTGTTCTACGACCACCGACGCCGCCGGCACTGAGCAGATGTCGCTGCGCTCGTAATCGCTCCGCTCCTGGGCCAACGTCGCCAGGTTCACGCTCTGCAAGCCGCGTGTCAGCGTGCTGATCGGCTTCATCGCGGCACGCACCACCAGCGGCATACCGTTGGTCATGCCGCCTTCGAGGCCCCCGGCGCGGTTGGTCACCCGCGAAAACCCGAGTGACGGTCCACCGCGATCAGTCGCGACTGCGTTGAATTCGTCATGCACCTCGCTCCCGCGCAACGCCGCCGAGGTGAAGCCCTGTCCGATCTCAACGCCCTTGATCGCCTGAATTGAACCGACCGCCTGCATCAAGCGTCCATCGAGCTTGTCCTGCCAGCGGGCGCAGCTGCCCAGCCCCGGCGGCAGACCGTTCGCACGGAATTCGATCACGCCGCCGAGCGTATCGCGCTCCTCCTTGGCGAGGCGAATCGCGGCGATCATCTGTTCGCTTGCGGCGGCATCGGGGCAATACACCTCGCTGGCATCGCGAGCCGAGCGCAACGCATCGATCAAGACGGTTGACTCGATATCAATCGAGACGGATCCGATTCGCGTGACGAATCCTGCAACCTCGATGCCGAACACGCGCAGCAGTTGCACGGCCACCGCACCGGCCGCTACACGGGCCGCCGTTTCCCGCGCGCTGGCCCGTTCCAGCGTGCTGCGGCAATCCGTCGTCAGCCATTTCATGGCCCCGGCAAAATCGGCATGCCCCGGGCGCGGACGCGTCACTGGTGGGGCGTCGTTCAGACGGCTGTCCTTGTTCTCGATCATCAGGGCCAGCGGCGAGCCCATGGTCTCGCCCCGGCGCATGCCCGACAGTATGCGGACGCTGTCGCGCTCGATGGCCATCCGACCGCCACGCCCATAACCACCCTGGCGTCGGCGGAGCGCTTCATTGATGGCGGACTCATCGATGGCCAGGCCGGCGGGCAGGCCTTCGATCAGGGAAATGAGGGCGGGTCCGTGCGATTCTCCGGCAGTTCGATAATCAAGCTGCGTCATGGCGGGGCGATTATAGGCCGGTGGCAATAACCCATCGAATCCGTGTTCGTCGCATCATATCTTTAAACATCAGGCCGGTCCGAGTTCAGAGATCGCCCCGAAGATCAACAATACAGCCCCGGAATCCGATGTACGACACAGGACGAAGTATGGCCACAGCGGTCGTCGAAGACTGCGCTCGCGTCCGGAGTGGTGGAAGCATGAGTGTAGAAGCACCGCCGAAACCATTTAATCCAGTTCCGGCGTCTGCTGCGCCGAAGAAGCCGGCGTTTATTCCGCCTGCGCCGCGCAGTTTCTATGAAGCGGGCATCGACTCGGGCGTCGTCGAATCACTCATTCTCAAATACCTGCTCGGCGTCGGTTCCGCGACGGGCGCTGCCATCTGCGCCGAGCTATGTTTGCCCGGGCCGCCAATCATTGAACTGCTGGCGTCATTGAAGCAGCAGCAGATCGTCGTGCACGTCGGCGCGGCGTTGATGAGCGACTTCAATTATGCGCTCACCGACTCGGGTCGCGATCGCGCCCGGCGATTTCTATTGGAGTCGATGTATGTCGGCGCCGCCCCGGTGCCGGTCGAGGCGTACAACGCGTCCGTCAAGGCACAGAGCATCGCGACTCTGCATCCCAACGAGGAGCACCTGAAGGACGCCTTCAGCGACCTGCTCATCAGCCCGGAGCTGTATTCGATCCTCGGTCCGGCGATCAACTCCGGCCGCGGTATGTTTCTTTACGGCTACCCCGGCAACGGCAAGACCAGCATCGCCGAGCGCATCACGCGCTGCTTCGGCGACGAAATCTGGATTCCCAAGTGCGTGGTGGTCGACGGCCTGATCATCAAGCTCTACGACCCTCAGAACCACGAGGCCGTGCCGTTCAAGAAGTCGAGCATCATTCGCACCGAGTCGTTTGACGAGCGCTGGATCAAGATCAAGCGGCCCACGATCGTGGTGGGCGGCGAATTGACCATGGAATCGCTCGAGGTGCAGTACAACGCGACCAGCAAGGTCTGCGAAGCGCCCATGCAGATGAAGTCCAACTGCGGCACGCTGGTCATCGACGACTTCGGCCGACAGCGGATGAAGCCGATCGAGCTGCTCAACCGCTGGATCGTGCCGCTGGAGAAGCGCTTCGACTACCTGGCATTGCCCAACGGCAAGAAGATCCAGATTCCCTTCGACCAGTTGATTATTTTCTCGACCAACCTCGAGCCCAAGGACCTGTGCGACGACGCCTTCCTGCGGCGCATTCCGTACAAGATCAATGTGCCCAATCCGACCGAGGCCGAGTTCCGCAAGCTCTTCGAGATCGTGGCCCCGCACATGGGCTTCACGCTCGGCAAGCAGGAGCACGAGGCCCTCGACTACCTCATTGAGAATCACTACATCCTCAAGAAGCGGCCCTTCCGCTGCTGCCAGCCGCGCGACTTGCTGTTGCAGGTGAAGAACCACTGCCTGTACAGCGAGGGCAAGATGCAGTTGACGAAGGAACTCTTCGATTACGCCTGCTCGGTGTATTTCACGATTATGTAAGAAAAGCCGTCTGCTTCCAGCCTTGTGATGCCGAATCGCGCTTTCCATTTCTACATTCTGCATTCTGCACTCGTTTCGGTTAGCATCTTCGCCAACGGAGCATGGTCGCCCACGGCAGCGGCCATATCAGCCAGCATCGAGGGCAGTGCGTGACGGCGACGGCGAAGCGATGGTTATCTCGGGCGGTGAAGTTCGGATTTTGCGCCGTTGCGATCTGGTATCTGTCGACCAAGGTCTCGCTGGACGACAAGGCACGCCTAGCAGCCGAGCCTGCGCGAGCATACCTGCTGATCGCCGACGACGACGCCACCCTTCGCCTCCGTGACCCGGACAGCGGGGTGGAGAAGACCGTCTCTCATTCGGATCTGGCCGAACGTTCCAAGCTCGATAAGGGCCAGCAACCCATTGAATACGGATTGAAAACGCTGGCCCGCCAGGCCGATCGAACTTGGCTGCTGTTGGCCATTCTCGCCATTGGCCCTACCACATTTTTCATGGCCTGGAGACTGAAGCTGCTGCTCGCGGTGCAGAACATCGCCATCGGCCTTCGCGAGTCAATTCTGCTCACCTTTGCCGGAAACTTCTTCAACTTCGCCATGCCCGGCACGACCGGCGGCGACCTCTACAAGGCTTATCACATTGCCAAGCGGACCACGAAGCGCACCGAGGGCGTGACGATCGTCTTTCTCGATCGCGTGATCGGCCTGATCAGCTTTCTCATCCTCGCGGCGCTGGCCATGTTGCTGGCCCATCGGCGCAACATGCTCGGGCCGTATGGGCAGTGGGTGGGCTACCTGATGGTCGCGCTGTTCATTGGCGGGGCGCTCTATTTTTCTCGTAGAGTGCGCACGCTGGTTCGCTATGAGGCTTTGCTGCACCGGCTTCCCTTTGCTGACAAGCTCCGCCGGATCGACGAGACCGCCTTCTCGTTTCGCTTCCACCCGAAGCAGGCCATTGCCGCGCTGCTGGTGACCCTCATCAGCCACGGCTTCTTCGTCACAGCGATCTATTTTCTAGCCCGTAGTTTCGGCATTGCTCCGCATGGCGATCAGACACATGGCGAGCTTTACCTGGCGATCATGCTTTCGGTTTTCGTAGGTTATTTATTTGCGTCGATTCCCATCAGCATCCAGGGCTTCGGCCTGTTGCAGGCGGTCTTCATTCGCGTCCTCGTTGAGGGGGGCTGGGCGTCGATGAACCAGATGCTGGCCATTACGCTGGGTGCCCGGCTGGTTCAGG
This sequence comes from uncultured Planctomycetaceae bacterium, assembly GCA_964464105.1. Classification (GTDB taxonomy): domain Bacteria; phylum Planctomycetota; class Phycisphaerae; order UBA1845; family UTPLA1; genus CAYXEY01. The sequence continues at coordinate 1,557 of CAYXEY010000242.1, read as the reverse complement.
TTCTGTGGGCCTTGCCGGGCGTGCTGGTGCCGTGGCTGGGGTTGCCGAAGCCGAAAGATGATGATCAGCCATTGGCCGTTAGCCATTAACTGTTAGCATCGTCGTCGCTGTCGCGGTACAATGTCGATCGACAGCGAATACGCCCGTTTTTGTCATTCGCTATTCGCCATTCTTCAGTCGCTATTCTCGGAGACCCCTCATGTCCGAGACCACGATTCAGAATCTGCTCGCCAACATGAAAGGCATGAACGCCTCCGATCTGCACCTCAAGGCGGGGCTGCGGCCGTTCTATCGCATTGGCGGACACCTGCGGGCACTCAATCTGCCCGAGCTGAGCGGCGAGGAGATCGATCGGATCATGTCGCCGGTCATCCCGCCGACGCGCCGGGCGTTCTACGACGAGCATGGCGATCTGGACTTCGCCACCAATCTGCCCGATGGCGAGCGATTCCGCGTGAACATCTTTCGTGCCGGCAATTGCATGAACTCGGCGATTCGCCGGGTGAACAGCACCATCCCGTCTTATGCCCAGTTGCATCTGCCGCCGATCTACTCGCAACTCATCGACAAGACCAATGAAGGGCTGATCATCGTCAGCGGCATCACCGGCTCGGGTAAGAGCACCACGCTGGCCGCGATGATTGAGCAGATCAACGAGACGCGGCACGAGAACATCGTGACCATCGAGGATCCGGTCGAGTATCTCATTCGTCCGAAGAAAGCGATCATCAGCCAGCGTGAGATCGGCATCGACATTCCCACCTATGGCGATGGGTTGAAGTACGTCGTGCGCCAGGATCCGGACGTGATCTTTGTCGGTGAGATGCGCGACAAGTTCACCATGACCGCGGCGCTTCAAGCCGCCGAGACGGGGCACCTGGTTTTCGGCAGTCTGCACACCGCCGACGCGATGCAGGCCTTCGCCCGCATTTTGGAGTTCTTCCCCAGCGTCGAGCACGAATTCATACGCGGGTCGCTTTCCAACAGCCTGCGGGCCATCTGCGCCCAGCGGCTGCTGCCCGGCTGCGACCCGGCCTTCCCGCTGGTGCCGGCCACCGAGGTGATGCTCAACACGCCGACCTGCAAGGATCTGATCCGCAAGGCCATGGATGACGACATGCCGGAATTGATCGCATCGAGCGAAGGCGAGGGCATGCACTCCTTCACCGCATCGCTCGCCCGGCTGGTCAATGACGAGCTGGTCTTCCGCGACACGGCGATGCAATTCGCCCCGAACGCCGACGCCCTGGCCAGCCAGCTCCGCGGGATCAAGACCACGGCGCAGAGCATGATTCATCGCGTGCGGGGTTAATGGCGAATAGCGAATTGCGAGTTTGAATCAAGTCGAAACAAGGTCGCCAGCGCAAGACGACAACTTGCAGTCGATTGTGGCACCCGGCCAGATGTTGTCCCGGAGGGACGTTTGACAATAGCCCACCGTTTCAACGGTGGGTACGTTGCGTAATGGGTTTGACGTCCCGGAGGGACGGCATGAAACCTACTTCGATGCCGAACCCGTTCCATGTACGAGAGGAGAATCTCCATGGGCCATTCCTA
>CAYXEY010000241.1:0-7840 GCA_964464105.1 uncultured Planctomycetaceae bacterium | reverse complement strand
AGTGAGGACGATGAGCCATGCAGGACGGAATTGTTCGACAGATATTTGAGTTGGATTTCACGGTGTTTCCCTATGGATTCACGCTGCAGTTCTTTGACCTGATCGCAGCGGTGCTCAACTGTGTGGCACAGATCCTGGGATTGGACATCAAGTTCATTGGGTTGTAGCCGTTACCGGCGATTCGAATCCCAAGCGTATTCAGATGCCCGCGCGCCGAGACTGGGTGGACCCGGCGCGCGGGCGTTCTCATTTTACTCTGCTCCGAAGCAATGCCGGTGCCGCAGCGCCCCCGCCAATGCGGGCTGACGGAGAGATCGCGACCGCCTTCAAATTTCGGTATCTGCTGAACTCGGCGAAATGCAGCAATAAAGGGCGGCGGACGACGTTTTATTAACGGTCAACGGTCTGTCGTCCGCCGCTCGGAAGTGCAAAAACGCTCGGATGAGGCATACCTGGACTGGAAGAAGTCCGTGAACCACGGACTCTTTCACTCTACTTCATGTTCTTACCAAGCCCTAAAAAAATCAGAATAAATCCTAGGTATGGCAAAAAGTTCGAACGGCTCGGGGTGCAAGTCAGAAATCGGATTGCGCTAAGGGCTGGTTAAGAAGACCGTCCCCGGCAGGACTCGAACCTGCAACCTTCGGCTTCGGAGGCCGACGCTCTATCCAATTGAGCTACGAGGACTCGTGCGGATCGCAGCGGCATTCTAGCCCGGCGGCGGTCTGTGACAAGTATGGGAACGCATCGGGATCAGCTTGAATCCACCTGGTTTGATGCGACCCATCAATAGGAACAGGCCGATCACCACTTGCAGGAATACGAACCCGCCGATTCCGGCCGGCAGGGTTTTCCGCAACCACCGCGATACAAATCCGGCGGCTGTGCGGCCGATGACCGGCGACAACGCCGATTTCACCATCCCCCCCACCTTACGCTGGGCCACGCCGCGCGGGCTGATGGCGCTCTCGAAACCCGCAAGGCTCCAGCGGCCCGAGATATTGATGCGTGGAAGGGCCTGCCGATTGCAATGCGGGCGTATAAATCCCGGATCGGATACGAAGACATGGGTATAACCCACACGGGCGGCCGCGGCGCGGACATTGTCGCCCTGCCAGTTACCCGGCACCGCCATGGCGACCGGCCCCATTCCAGTCAGACCGGTCAGCGTCTCGCGGTTGGCCTGTAGCTCCTCGTCCAGTGCTGAGTCCGACATGTCGCGGAGCGGCTGATGGGTGTGGCCGTGACCGCCGACGCTCCACACGGCACGATCGATGAGCGTGATGTCGGCGTCGACCATCCGCTCACTGTCAGGCACCGTCGATTGAAAAACGTAGGAGTTCGGATCGGTCGTGACGAAGACGGTCGCCGAGAATCCATGCTTCTTGAGCAGCGGCTCGGCAATCCAAAGCGCATTGCGACAACCGTCGTCAACCGTCAGGAGCACCGCCCGCTCGGGAATGCTGCCGCGACCTTCAATGAAATCGATGGCCTGTGTCAGCGTCACGGTTTGATAGCCGAGTCGCTTCAGCGCCGCGAGCTGCTCGTCAAAACGAGCCGCGCTGATGGTGTAGACCCGGTCGTCGGCGTCCGTCAGGCGGGCATATTCGTTGCTTTCAGCGAATCGATGGTACAGCAGGCAAACCAGCCGGGGAGACCGCGCCGAATAGACACAGGCCATGGCAAGCGCGGTCCAGATCAGCCAGATGCTGAACAGAATGAGCGGCTGCCACCGCGATCTTCTGCGAACATAACGCGGGGGCTTGGCATCCTCGTGAATATTCGGCTCCACTATTGCCAATCCTCAAGAGCACCGGTCGACCAACCTGCCGGTTTGCGATCATAATGTCTGAGGAACACGGCATCGGACTGACTGGGCCGGCGCTTCCGCCCTATCAATTGGTCCTGTGCCGCCGCCGGAGAGCCCCCATGGACAACGCATCAGCCCCACAGCCCGCCCATCCGCAAACGCCGACACCGGTGGTGTTGGTGAAGCCGCAGGCCCTGCGCGGCGCCACCCAGGGTGGGTTTTTCGCTCGATTTCTGACCGTGTTGTTCGCCCCGGTCCTTTGGCTGGTGCGCCCCCTGGTGTTTCGGGTCGGCCACGAAAAAGGCAACCCCAAGGTCTATCTGACGAGCTTCTCATCGCTCATCTTCCTGTGGCCGGTCATGCTCGTCGGCATCCTCGGAAACTGGGCGCTCACGCTCGGTTGGATTCAATCCAATACACTCGGCTGGACCTGGCTCGGCACCGTCCTCGTTGTCATCATCTGCATTGGCGCGGACTTCAATCGCACCAAGGCCTTCATTCTTACGCTCATCATTGGCTTGTTTCTGGTAGCCGGCGCGCTCATCAACGCCAAATACCAGATCCCCGTTCTGCACAAGATTTACGCATACCTGGTCGCCCAGAATGTTGAATACCAACCGGGCCTCGGACGAATGATGAGCCTGGCCGTGGCGATCATCCTGGTGATTGTGGTGTTCGTCGCCTGGCTGAATGGGCGGTACGAAATCACCACGATGGAGATCACCCATCGACGAATCTTCGAGACCAGCGATTCCCTGCCCCGCGCGGCCAAGCGCATCAAACGCGATTGGCGCGACATCACCGAAGCCATTCTCGGAATCGGCGCCGGCGACGTGATTGTTATCGACACCAATAAAAACGTCGTCATGCGCATTCCCAACGTGCCCTTCCTCTGGTTCTTCCGGCACGATGTCGATCATGTCCTTGAGGTGCTGGCCACGACCGAAGTAGACGAGGCGGCCACCGTGGCCGCGGTTGAAGCGGCCGGCTGATTCAATCGGCGACGCGCAGGGCCTTCGTTCATGCATCGACCAGCCGACAGCGTCGTGCAGGCTGGCGCCCCCGAGCGGGTGCTCGATCCGCGCATCAATCAGTTCCCCGTCAACTGGGCGATCTACCTCGGCTCTGCGATTTACGCACGCGACTACTCGCCGGACAAGGCGGCCCGCCGGGCCTGCGGCGAAGCGGTCGTTCAGGAATATCAGCAGGTGCTCCAGTCGTTCCCCGCGTCGAGTGCGGAGCGCGTTTATCTGACGCGGATTCTGAACATTGCGGTCGACCTGGCCATCGGCATTCGCACGAAGAAGGAAATCCGCGCGTCACGGCTCGAGGACGCGACGAAGAATCGCGACCTGCACTATCAACGAATGGTCAAGGCTGAGCGCTGGCAGGGCGTGCTTCGGTTGGCGGCCAAGCTCATGCTGCTTTCGGGCTTCGGCTATGCAATCGCCCGCGCCGTGCTCAATGCCGATGGCGGCGATGCGCAAGGCACGCTGAACGACAATTGGGCATCTGCCGCGTTCGGCATGGGCTTCGCATTGGTGGCCACTTACGTGCGCTCCTGGGTGATTGACCGGCGGATCGGCACGCTTTTCCGAACTCACGACGACGAATGTCGAATTGCACACACGGACTACCAGCGGTCGGTCACGCGCGAGTACAGATGGGCGGCCGACGAGGCGATCGATGCCTGGGAACGGATGACCGGAAGGCGTCCGGAAATGAACACGGCGGCCATGTTGGCGTTGCTCTGTCCGCAGGTCGATCATGAGTTGGATCCGGAAGAGGCCTGAAGAACCGAACAAGACCCGCAAATTCATGGAATGCGAGGCCAAATTGGTCCGAGTTCCTTGATTCAGAACGCGGGTTTCGTGTTAAATGAGGGTGGCGAGCGGCACTGCTCGATCGACGGGTGGGCCAAACACGTAACAGCGACACAGATTTGCTCTGGGCTATCGTTGGCGGATTTGTTCGTCGCAGAGAGGGAGGATTGGGATGAATTCGTGTAATTGTCGGAGGACTTTCTGCGCGCTGACTGCGCTGGCAGTCGGCCTTGCAGCCACGACTGCGCGCGCCGCAGTTGTTTATGAACAGCTTACCGACGGGTCGAACAACGGATTTTTCAGCGACGGCAATCAGGGCATCAACTTCTACGACAATCGAATTGCCGACAACTTCACGCTCGCATCGGGCACCAGCATTACTCAGATTCACTGGTGGGGCGGATCGGAGAACTTCATCAGTCCCGACATTCTCTTTAACGCCAACGCATTCGTCATTAGTTTCTATAACAACGACGCCAACAACCTCCCAATTGAGCCGCCCATCTACACCGAGACCATTCCCGTCGCCAATATTACAGCGACTTTGACCGGCAACTCGAACCTGGCGGGCGGTCTCGAATACCTGTTCGTGGCCAACCTGGGCGCGCCGGTGGCGCTGGCCGGCGGCACCTCGTACAGTCTGCACATCGGAGCGCTTCTGAATGCTCCGGGCGACGATGCCTTCGCGTGGCACACGGCCGATGCGGACAATATCTTTTCCGGCGACGGCCTGGGCCCGGCAAATGACGGAATCTGGGAGCCGCAGACGCTGGATGACATGGCCTTCCGACTTCTCAACGGTGAAGAAGGTGGACGATGCTGTCTGCCGACCGGCGATTGCATCATTGACGACGAGACCGATTGCACCACCGCCGGCGGTACCTTCGGCGGCGATAATTCAACTTGCGGCAATGGCTCCATCTGCCGCGGACGCTGCTGCGATCCCAGTGGGTTCTGTGAAACCACCGGCCCGGTCGATTGCATCGCTCCAGCCGTCTTTGCCGGACTTGGCACCAACTGCAACGATCCCGACATCTGTCGCGGTCGCTGCTGCACACCGAACGGCGATTGCACTCTGACCGGCCCCGCCGGTTGCGTCGCTCCCAGCACCTTCGGCGGCCTGGGCACGGACTGCTCACCCTACACCGGCTTCGGCAACCCTAATCCGCCAACCGTAAATATTCCTGACGCGGGCGCCGCGCCCCCCAGCGTTATTACCGTTGCCAGCAATTTCTCGATTCAGGATCTCGACGTCCGAGTCAAGATTCAGCATACCTTCCGCGGCGACCTGATTCTGTGCCTGACCGCGCCCGGAGGCGGCCCGACGGTTCAGTTGTCAACCGGCACGGGTTGCCTTGCCGGCGGCGATTGTGGCGGCGAGGACAACCTCAACGCCATTTATGATGACGAAGGCGCTCCCATCAACTGCCTGAGTGCCAACCTCGGCAACGTCAACGCAACTCCAGATAGCGTTATTCCGGGCACTTCGCTTGCCACTTTCGATGGTCTGCCGTCCGCGGGCGATTGGACCCTGGCCATCTTCGATCAGTTCGGCGGCGACCAGGGGGTCTTGCTCGAATGGGAGCTCCTTTTCTTCACCGGTAGCCCCTGCCAGGGCGCTTGCTGTGCGGCAAACGGCTCATGCGCCATCACGGGTGAATTGCCCTGCCAGCAGGGCGGCGGCACCTTCCAGGGTGCGAGCACGGCTTGCTCGCCGTCACCCTGCGCTCCGAACGGCGCATGCTGCACCGAAGCACTTTGCTCGATTCAGGGCCAGCTTGACTGCACCGCCGCCGGTGGTGTCTGGGGCGGTCTCAATTCGACCTGCACCAGCCCGATTCCGTGCCAGGCTTCATGCTGCAAGCCCGATGGAAGCTGCGACCTGCGAACCATCGCCTCCTGCACCGCCATCGAGGGCGGTTTCCCAGGCGCACTGGGCAGCTCCTGCCCGGTGGGTTCATGTCGCGGCCGATGCTGCCTCGCCAATGGAAACTGCTCGGTGATTCCGGTTGAGAGCTGTGCCGGCGTGGCTTCGCCGGGCGTGCTCAACTGCGACGCCGTTCAGGTCTTCCAGTTCGACGGCGTCAACATGATCATGGCCGACGTGCCGGATGGTGTTCTTTCACAGAACTTCCAGACCGTCGAGACCAACGGTCCGCTGATCATCACGGACTTGGATGTCGACCTCAGCGCCATCCATACCTGGCCTGGCGACGTTCAGATCACCATTGAGCACCTCGGCACCAGCGTGATTATCTATGATCGCCCTGGAAATCCATTCTCGACCTTTGGATGCGCGACCGACGACTTCAACATCATCCTCGACGATGAAGGCACCGGCGGCACCATTGAGGACACCTGCAATCTCGCGACTCCGTCAGCCCTGTCTCCGCCGAATTTCACGCCGAACAATCCTTTGTCGGCGTTTGACGGGCTCGATGCGGCCGGCGAATGGACCCTGACCAGTCGAGACTTCTTCACCGCCGGCGACACCGGCACGCTGCTCAGCTGGTCGCTCCATGTCGGCTTCAATGGCCAGGCCTGCCCGGTCGGCGGCTGCACCTGCTTCGGCGACATGAACGGTGACAGCACGGTCAACGGTGCTGACATCAAGTCATTCGCCAACTGTGTCGCGGCAGGCGGCGCAGGCTGCCCGTGCGGCGACATGAATCACGTCGGCGGCGCGACCAGCGCGGACGTTACGCTCTTCGTGAACGCCGTCATCACCAGCACCTGCGGAACCCCGTAAGGGATCGCAGATAAGGCCTGCGATTGAGGGGAGTTCCCTCAAACTGCAGGTGACCGACAGTTAATTTGACGTACATCCGGCGGGCATCATCGTGACAAGCGGTGATGCCCGCCTTTATTTCGTAAATCCCGATTGATTCCATCCCCACAACAATTGCGCGTTCATGTTCTCCGGCCTTTGCCTGCCCTGGTTTCCGCAAAATATCAGCCAAGTCTTATTCGGACTGTGCATATACGCTTGATATTCGTCCCGCTTATGGTTTCTAATGGAGATGCGGAGAGGGGCTGCCGGATGTTCGAGATTGCCCACCCCGCACGACGGCGTCGTCGCCAAGGGTTGCCGGTTCCGGCATGGCCCGGCGTCGTCGAGAAAGTGGACAGGGGAAGAGGTGGATCGGTGGGCGCCCGTCGCAGTTGCGACAATTGTCTCAAATGATGAACAGTCCTCTTAATTCGATTCTGCCCATCCTGCCATTCTTACTGGATTGACGATTCGCCGGGCAAATGGGCGAACGCGCAATTCCCGTCAATGGGTCCGCTCGAACAGTAAACACGGGCTTTGCGGCGCTCGCCGCGCAGCCGGATCGAACAACGAAGTGGTTCGTTGTTCATATCAGGGTGAGGCAATATTGGAGGCGCAAATGACGATCATGCACAAGGGAATTCCGGTTCGATGGACCGCGCTCGCGGTCATGCTGGCGGCGGCGCCGGCGCTCGGGCAGAACATCAACATTGACGTTGGAGCGGTGTTCGGCACGCCCACGGCTGCTTACGGCGCTGGCGCGGGTCAGATTGGTATATGGAATACAGTCAACGGCGCACTCGCCACGCCCCAGGCGCTGACTGACATCAATGGTGCGCCGGTGGCCGCCACATTCCAGATCAACGCAGGCAATTTCGATTTCAATTTCAACAATGCCGGCACCGCGGGTGACGATCAGGCGTTGATGGACGATGGCGTTGACCTCGGAACCACTGACGTTGATACCATTACGATCGCCAACCTGGATGCTGGAAATTACAGTGTCTACACGTACGCCTGGGCGCCGGACAGCGCGACGTTCATCACCGTGGTAAACGTCAATGGCCTTGGCGCACAGAATTGCGGCGGTATCTGGCCGGGCGCGCAGACAGAAGGCATCACCTATTCGCTGCACTCAAACGTGGTGACCGCGGCCGGCGGATCGATCACGATCACCCTGACACAGGGTGTCAGTTTCAAGACCCTCAACGGCATCCAGCTCGTGGCCGGCCCCAACGACCAGGGCCGCTGCTGCGATCCAAGCGGTGACTGCGCGATTACCACGGCGGAAGGCTGCGTGGCCCCCGGCGTATTTGCCGGACTTGGCACCAACTGTGCCGGCAACCCCTGCCGCGGACGCTGCTGCGACAGCAGTGGTTTCTGCGAAGTGACCGGTCCCGCCGATTGTACGGCACCCAGCATCTTTGGCGGATTGGG
>CAYXEY010000240.1:222-7853 GCA_964464105.1 uncultured Planctomycetaceae bacterium | reverse complement strand
TGGCGATTTTGATTTCCTTTTGCGCACGAACAACCATGTCCGCCGCTTCCTTCTTGGCATCTTCGTGGATCTTGCGCCGCAGCACCTCGGCATCTCGCCGGCCCTCCTCGACGACCGCCGTCGCCTCCTCCCGGGCCTTGTTCATCTTCTCGGTGTACTCGCGCATCATCCGTTCGGATTCCTGCCGCTCGCGCTTGGCGGCGGCTATGGATTCAGTGATAAATTTCTCACGCTCCTGGAGTGCCTTGAGAATCGGCTTCCAGGCCAGCGAACCCAGGAGTACGAGCAGGACGACGAAAATGACCATCGTCCAAATGACATTGCCCAGGTCGCCCGAGAGGATGTTGGGCTCCGCGGCCTTGGCATGATCCGCATGCCCAGCTTCATTTGACGCCGCGGCCGAGTTCCCTGTAGCCGGCGCAGGTGAATCCGCGAATAGCGAGACGGAGGGAACAACGATTCCCATTGCAAGCGTCGCGGCCCAAACTAACAGCCTTGGTCGGTGCATGCACCACACTCCAAGTGAAATTCGTCGCGAGCGGGAAGCGGCCGGAAAGAGTTTCCGGCCGCTCGCTCACGGTTTAGTTCTTCCATCCAACGTCAGGCAATCGCTGCCAGGAAGCATCCCAGCACGGCAAAGAGCGTCGCACCCTCGACCATGGCCGCGGTAATCAGCATCGCGGTGTTGATCTGACCGGCGACTTCCGGCTGTCGAGCCATCGACTCGACCGCGGCCGAACCGATGCGACCGATGGCAGCACCGCCGCCCATCAGGACCAGGCCGGCGCCGATGCCGCCGCCAAGGTTCTTGGCGCCCTTGTCATCCAGCCAGCGGCTGTTGGTCGGATTGGTTCCGGTCTGAGCGGACGCCATATCGGCGAACATCAGGGTGTAGCCGGTGATGATCAATGCTAATGCAACAATTGCACGAGTCTTGGACATGTTCGAACACCTTTCAATACGTTTGTCGCACCGTGGAGAGGCACGACTGGTTCTTCGCCATCGCCTCGCGGCCTCATGACCCGCTCCTCCACACGGCGGGCATGGCGATTTCATATTCGTTCATTCGCGACTCGCAGAGCCGCGCCAACAGTCCTAATGCGCCGCTCCATGCGCGTGATGCTCGCCATGATGGCCCTCGTGCCCATCGGCATGGTCGTGATCATGATCATGGTGAATATTGACCGCCTGCCCGATGAACATCGCCGTGAGAAACGTAAAGATGAACGCCTGCAGGAGGGCGACGAACAATTCGAGGCAGTTAATCGCGACAGATCCGATGACCACAACAATCGCGATCGTAAAGCCGCCGGCATTGCCAAGGGCCGCGGCAGACAGAGCGATGAAGCTCAGCAGCACCGCCAGCAATACGTGTCCGGCCACCATGTTGGCAAATAGACGCATGGTGAGGGCGAAGGTCTTGGCCACCAGGCCGATCACTTCCAGAAACGCGATCAAAACCGAAATCGGGAACGGCCCCTGAAAGAAGTGCTTGACGAAGTTCATGCCCTGCAATCGCAGGCCATTCACAACAACCATGAAAAACGTGCAAACTGCGAGCGTGGCCGTCACCCAGACGTTGCCGGTCGCTGTGCCGCCGATACCGTGACCGTGAGTCAGGTGCGAATCACCGAAGAAGAAATAACGGGTGAACGGCTCTGTTGGAATGAGCCCGAGCATGTTGGTGAACCAGATGAAGAAAAACGCGGTCCACAGGTAAGGCATGAAGATGTCGGTATAGGAGCCGAGCGACGGCATCGCGACATTTTTCCGCAGATATTCGCAGATCACTTCAACGAAGTTGCCCGCTCCCTGCGGGATCAACTTCATGCCGACACCGTCGGCGACTCGATAGCGACGCGACGCATAAATACAGACGACAAGCGTCAACAGTCCGGCGATGATCTGCATGATGATCTGGTCGCTCAGGACCGTGATTTTCTGCGGGCCCAGCAGCGGGAGATTCACGTCCCATTGCACGAACGGGTGCTGAACGACGTGATCAAGCGGGCTTGAAGATGCCAGGATGTTAATTGCTTGCATCGTGCTCGCCTAGGGTTTGGATGCCTGCATAAATCGCACCGCGGCGATCGTTTCTGCGGCCAACTGAGCCAGGTAACTGATGCCGGCCCACAGCACAAACGGATTTCTCGCCAGGTTCGAGCCGAAAACTACCGCGAGCACCAGGGCCATGGTGACGGCCATGCGAATGGCCATTGCCATCAACGTAACAGTGTGCCGGTCGCGCGCCGGAAGCCGGCTCATGCGCGACAACGGAATGGCCGCCCCCAGCGAGGCAACCATCGAAACGCCGATACCGGCCAGCATGGGTATCCACGCGTCCGCGCCAGCGATTCTTCTGGTCGGGAACCAACCCAGGGCAGCGACAATGCATGAGACCACAAACGCCACGGACGCAAGCCGCGCAAAATCACGCGCTGGTCGGGGGAGTTGTTCGATCATCATCATGCCGTCCGCCGTGGGCATCTCGATATTCCCGCTCCGCTTGACGCGACATCTTCAGGGCGCGCCGGATAAAGTTGTACATCCCGCCAACGACACCGATGATCACGCCGACGATCGTGCCCTTGTTGCCTGACTGATAGTGGCGATCAAACCAGTATCCGGCGAGGGTCAATCCGCAAATTGATCCGGCGAGTTCCGTCCCCATTCCTGCGTATTGCCGCAGGGCCGAGGGAGTGGAAACTGTCGGAGGCTTGTTGTCTGGCAGCGTGTCCACAACGTCACTTCAGACTTTGTGAAAAAAAACACAAAGTCTTGGACAAAAAAATCGGTTCACGCCGCGCCGGCGCGGAGCATCGCCCCGCCCGACTTTGTGAGCCGATCGGACTGGCTGTTTAGCAAGTGTGTATGGGCTGTCAACCGCCGCCAATGTCCGATTTGGAGTAGGATTCCGTGGCTTAAGGGGCGCCGTCCGATAGCGCACTGCGGCGCCGGACTCGCCACGGAGCTGGACCGTCGCGGTGACGCGGCCCTCAATCTACGACCTATAAAAGCGGGCAAGGATCGATATGAGCCAGACTTATGCAATTCTGGGCGCGACCGGCGCCGTGGGGCAGGAGTTTCTTCGCATTCTCGAATCCCGAAAGACGCCCCTCTCCCGGCTGAAACTCCTGGCGTCACCGCGTTCGGCGGGAGTGAAGATGGCCTTCTGCGGCGAGCAGCTTACGGTCGAACCGGTCAGCGCAGACTCCTTCAGGAATGTCGATATTGGTCTATTTAGCGCCGGCGCTTCAGTCAGCAAGACCTGGGCGCCGATCGCCGTCGAAGCCGGCGCGCGGGTCATCGACAACAGCTCGGCGTTCCGCATGGATGCCGGCATCCCGCTGGTCATCCCTGAGGTCAATCCGCAGGCCATCGGCCGCGCCCCGGTCATTGCCAATCCCAATTGTTCCACCATCATCATGAACATGGTGGTCTGGCCGCTGCACAAATTGCGACGTGTGTCGCGAATCGTCGTCAGCACCTACCAGGCCGCCAGCGGCGCGGGCTGGCAGGCCATGCAGGAGCTGGAGCAGCATTCCCGCGACCTGCTCGACGGCAAGCAAGTTACGCCGAAAGTGCTCCCCCATCGCCTCGCGTTCAACCTCTTCTGTCACAACACCGCCATCGGCCCCGATGGCTACAACGTCGAAGAGACCAAGATGGTGCTGGAAACCCGCAAGATCTTCAACGAACCCAACCTCATGATCACCGCGACCTGCGTGCGCGTGCCCGTGCTGAGGGCCCACAGCGAATCGATTAATCTCACCTTCGAGCAGCCGGTCGACGAGAACTGGGTGCGCGACACGCTTTCAAGGGCCCCGGGCGTGCGCGTGGTGGACGATCGCGCGAAGAATTACTTCCCCATGCCGATGGACGCCAGCGGCGCAGACGATTGTCTTGTTGGCAGAATCCGTCGCGACATCAGCCAGCCCGACGGGCGCGGCATCGAATTGTTCGTCAGCGGCGATCAGCTGCGCAAGGGTGCGGCGTTGAATGCCATTCAGATTGCGGAATTAATTGCAAACGCGTGAGAGGCCGGACGGCTATTTTTTCGCCGGCGGAGTATCCGCAGGCGCGCCGTCGCTGTGAATGACCCGCGCGATCGCCGAACGCTGAAAGGTGATCTTCGTGTTGTTCGACTCATCCACCTTCAGGGTGATCTCGTCATCCTTCACATTCGTAACCGTGCCGATGATCCCGCCGATGGTGCAGACGCGGTCATTCTTCTTGATCGACGACATCATGTTCTGCCGTTCGCGCTTCTGAGCGCTCTGCGGGCGCAGAATCAGGAAGTACCACACCAGTCCCATCGGGACGAGCAGCATGAGAAACGACGAGAGGGGATTGGGCGCCGGGGGCTGCTGTCCGGGTTGCGTAGCCGGAGTTTGCCCCAGGATGTTCACAGAGAGATACGCAAGTCGCGTCACGATTTCGGGCATGCCCGATCCTCTTTGGTTTCGGTGGCGGCCACGGATTCGGCCTCGGCCAGCAGCGCCTGCAGGCGGTTTCCTGCAATGGCCGCACGGATTTGCACCATCCAGCGGTGATAGTATGCGATGTTGTGCAGGGACACCAGTATGGGCCCGAGCATCTCGCCGGCAATGAACAGGTGCCGCAAATAGGCCCGCGTGAATGATTTGCAGGCCAGGCAGTCGCATCCTTCCATCAGCGGCCGCTCGTCTCGGGCGTATTGCGCATTGCGAATCCGCAGGGCCGGACCGTCAACAAACGCATGAGCGTTACGGCCGTTTCGCGTCGGCATGACGCAGTCAAACATGTCGATTCCCGAGGCCACCGCGCGAATGATGTCGATCGGACGTCCCACTCCCATGAGGTAGCGCGGTTTGTCAGCCGGCATGCGATGCGCGAACTCGGCGAGCAGCGCCGCCATGGCAATGGGCGATTCGCCGACCGACAGGCCGCCGACGGCGTACCCGGGGAAGTTCATCGCGGCGAGTTCATCCAGGCAGCGCAAGCGCAGGTCCAGGTCGGTGCCGCCCTGCACGATGCCGAAGAGGGCTTGATCCTCGCGCTGCTTGGCTTCGATGCACCGCCTCGCCCAGCGCACCGTTCGGCCCACCGCGCCCTCCAGCTTGGCCCGATCCGAGGGAAGACTGGGACACTCATCGAAGGCCATGATGATGTCAGCCCCGAGCTGCTCCTGAATGCGAATGGAATGCTCAGGATCGAGCCGCAGCACGGCCCCGTCGAGATGGGATTTGAATGTCACGCCGTCTTCGTCAATGGAGTTAAGCGTGGCGAGGCTGAAGACCTGAAAGCCACCGCTGTCGGTGAGGATGGGGCCGGGCCACGACATGAAGCGGTGCAGCCCGCCCAATGCCGCGACGGTTTCAGCACCCGGTCGCAGTGCCAGGTGATAGGTATTGGCCAGCAAGATCGACGTGCCGGCATCAGCCAGCATCGACGGCAGAATGCCCTTGACGCTGCCGCGCGTGCCGACCGGCATAAAGACTGGCGTCTCTATAATGCCGTGCGGGGTCGTGAGAAATGCGCCGCGCGCGTGCGTTCCCTCGTCGCGCCGGGCGACTTCAAATTTGAAGCGGTCCATTCGACCATTGTAATGGCGGGCGCGACAGCGCATTTTTATGCGACAGGTGTCAATCTCGTTAAGGCGGCGTGCATTCCGTCGAATTGGATCGCGGCATTTTCTTGACGCGCGTTGTGTCGCGGCGCTATGATGGTCAAATCGTCATCCGCGCGGGGGCGCGGGGCCGGGCGATCAGCCGCTCATCGAGCCGGCGAAATCGCACCGGCCGCATGCATGGAGGCAGAGACGTCACGAAGGGAGGCGGCACGCTCAGTGAATTCCCGTCGAAACCAAACGGGCGGCCCAGCGCCGCAGGGCAGGAACTCGTCCCATCGCCGATTGATCGATTCACGCGGAGGCCGCTCGTTCGATCAGCCCGCCCCGCCGGAAGGCAACCTCCCGCCCAGTCCCCTTTCCACCGACGAGATGGAGCACTACCGCAATCTGTTACTCGCCAAGCGTGGCGAACTACTCGGCGACGTGAACCACATGGCCGACGAGGCTCTCGGGAATTCCCGCTCAGAGACAGGCGGCGACTCCTCGAAAATGCCGCTGCACCTGGCAGACGTGGGCACCGATCAATACGAACGCGAATTCACCCTCGGTCTGATGAAGACCGAACGGCAGACGCTCGAGGAAATTGACGAGGCCCTGGCCCGTATTCGCGCCGGCACCTACGGCATCTGCCTCGGCACGCACAAGCTCATTGCCCGTGCCCGCCTGGCGGTCAAGCCCTGGGCCCGTTACTCCATCACCTACAGTCGGCTGCTGGAGTCACGATCGGTTCGGACACGCTAAACTTCCGTCCATGAACCCGGACCCCGCCGCCGTTGACCCGTTGCATATTTCGAACGAACCATCCGCCCTGCGCCATGGACCCAGCCACGTCCGTCTGTGGATCGCCGCCGTCGGCGGTCTGGTCGCGGACTTGTGGACCAAGGCCTGGGCGTTTGAGAACCTCTCGTTCGACGAGAAGCGCCCGCTCATTGACAACCTGGTGACCATGCAGCTCTCGCTTAACCCGGGCGCGCTCTTCGGCGTCGGCGCCGGGTTTGCGCCTATTTTTGTCGGCGCGTCCGTGCTCGCCTTATTGTTTGTCTTGTATTTATTCGCCGGCTCCTCGCCGAAGCGCTGGTCGCTGCACCTGGCCCTCGGCTTCGTGCTGGCCGGCGCAATCGGCAATCTCTATGACCGCACCACGCAGACCGCCTACGTGGTGAACGACCCCAAGCGCGGCCGCGACATCGGCACGCTGGTCGAGGAGCGCGGCAACACGGTCTATCTGACCGACTTCGGCCGTCCTGAAGGCCCGCGCCGCGGATGGGACAAGCCGACCGACGCGAAATCAGGCCCGCAACCGGTGGTGAGGGACTTCATCAAGATCGAGTTGATCTCAGGCAAACTCTGGCCGTGGATTTTCAACATCGCCGACGCGTTGCTGGTTGTCGGCGTCGCGGTGCTGCTGCTCAACTTCTGGACCGAGCACGGCCCCGCGGAGTCAGCGAAATCAGGGACCGAACCGGCGAAGCCGGCGTAACCCCGCACATGCTCGCCGCATCACGACAAAAAGAAAGCCGAAGGATCGATTCAAGGAACCGACCCTTCGGCTGGATTGTCAAGTCAGCGCGCGTACAAATAGACGAACGTCAGAAACCCTTCTGCGTGCCCGGTTCGGCCCAGGTGTTGCGGCCTTCGTCATCGGTGAAGCGGGTGTCCACGAAACGATGCTCGCCGTGGCCATCGAAGAACTGCATCGAGTATGACGACCAGCGATTGTGCGATCCGCGGCGAAGCGGGAATCCGCTGCCATCGGGACCCATGCTGTGCGGCCGGGCAACATACATGAATGCGTTCATGTGGCTCTCATAGAACAACGGGAACCGCGCCGCCGTGCCGCCCAGTTTCTTGGCGAGCATCTGTGCTCCCGCTGCATGGAATCGATACACCGGGCCTTCAGCGCCGCCATACCAGTACACATTGCCGGTGCCATTCCACGGCGGCCCCTCCGGCCAGTACCAGTTGATCGCATAGCTCTGTCCGTTCAACTGCCACGACGGAATTTCCTCGTCCTGCGGCT